>DNCG01000128.1 GCA_003491635.1 Actinomycetota bacterium | reverse complement strand
TTCTTTATCTTCCGGGGAATGTCCAAGCAACTGGCAATGATGTGTTTGACCCCACAGGAGGCCGCCTTCAGGATCATCCGACGAAGATTTTCCTCGTCGTCGGTGAGAAGGGGAATGACGGGATCAATCCGACAAACCGACCGCACACCCGCCCCCGATAACCTCCTGAGGTTGCCAAACAGTTCATCGGTGGAGGCCCCACCGGGGACCAACTTCTTGCGCAGATCCTCATCTGCAGTTAAGATGCTCACCTGACCGAAAGAGTGGGGTTGTCTTTTGATTAGGTCTATTGCCTCATCGCCGACCACACCCTTGGTCACAAACTCGATGGGGATGTTGCGATCCACGAAGACCTCAATGATCTTTTCCGAGAGACGGTATCTTTCGTTGATGAGCTGAAAGGGATCGGTCACCGGCGAAAGGTAGCCACAACTTACAACACTTAAAGAATCGAGTTGGCGGGCGATGGCCTCATCAAAATTTTTGAAGACCGTCACCACGCCGCGCTCACGGAAAAGCTGGAAATATCCCCAAAAAGCGTGAGCATAGCAAAAAGAACAGCCGTGGGTGCAGCCATTGTACGGGTTGATGAGAAGGCGCTCGGCGGTGCACTCTCGCTTGCCGGGCCACCAACCATGGAGCTTCTTTTGCGAACCCCCGACAACGATGTGAGGAACGGGCTCACGAAGGACATCAAAGGATTTGATGGTAGAGCCGATTCGAAAAGAGATTCTGGAAAGCCCGGAGGAAACCTTGGTCACCTCTATCGCTTCTTTCCTCCCTAAGATAACTTCAGGGCACCGCGAGATCACAAAAAGCCCATGTTAGGAACGACGCAAACTATCGCTTGCGAGACTTTGCCACTTCCCCCAAGATGCTCTCGGCGTAGGCCGCTACATCGGCGATGGAGACGATGCCCACCACTTCCCTTCCCTCCAAAATTGGCAATCGCCTAACCTGGTAGGCATTCATCATCTTCGCCGCCTCCAGAATGTCGGTCTGGGGAATGGCGGTGACGACCTCTTTGGTCATATAATCTCCGACCTTACACTTCTCAAGATCTTTCCCCTCCAAGACCGCCCTGGTCACGATGTCGCGATCGGTGAGCATCCCAACTAGCCTGCCGTCGTCGATGACCAGAAGACAACCCACATTTTCCTCGCTCATCCTTCTAGCGGCCTCCGCTAGGCTAGCCCCGGACTCTATCGAGACTATCCTCTTGGTCATGATTCCACTCAACCACATAAGAGCCCTCCTTCCACGGCTGACCTTCTCTTTCCTTTAACCCTTCTTGGTGCAACACTCTCTCATTATACAATAATCGCAGCCACTCCTCCGGCAAAAGTCCTTTCCCAGCCTCACGAGGGCAGCTTCGAGATCGGAAAATTTAGCTCTGGTTACTTTGCCTTCCTCCCAGACCTTCTTCAAAACGGCGAGAGCGCTCTCACCTCTCTCCTGCCCCACAATTCCGAGATTTCTGGCCACAAGGAGAGCAAGATCGCTCGGGAGAGAATCGGCCTTCCCCCAGATGCCCCTCAACTCACGCAAGAAGATATTGACGGTAACGGGTCCCACCCCTTTAAACCCCAAGAGCCTTGTCTCCAAATCTTTGGAATCCCTCGCCTGGGCGTGAAGCCGGTCTAAATCCCCTCCGTACCTAGAGTTGAGGTACTCCATTATCTCCAGAAGTTTGGTGGCAGTCTTGAAATCGTAACGGGCATAGCCACCCTCGTCGAGGATTTCCACCAAACCATCCCAGCCAGTCTCCGTAATTCGGTTGGGGCTCAAAACACCCCTCTTTTCAAACTCGCGGTAGGTCCTCACGGCAATATCCTGACCGATTCTCGCTCCAAAGAGCAGCGAAGCCAGGAACCACTTGAAAATCTCACCCGATCCTCCCTCGAGATCGATTCCCAGCTCACTGGAAAACCTGCCACCCATCTTCTCGATCAACTCAACAATAACCCTCTTCATCAACCACCTGCTCGCTTTCGCACGAAAGTGAGAAAGAGGTGTTTGAAGTGCGATTTTATTTGTCGAAAGAAAGAGCTTTCAGGAAATTATTGAACGTTGGTTCAAAAGAAGCTGTGATCAAATCGCTCACTATCTCGCCGGTAGTTTTAGTAGTAGGCCTCCGTTTTGCATCCTTAATCAAGGCAAGCAAAACCAAATTCCAACGATGAATCGAATCCCTCGAAATGGAATATAAAGAGCGCCCCTTCTCAATTCGCGACTTTACAAATCCAGCACGCTGTAGGACTTTGAGATTCCTGGAAACCGTCTTAAAGGGCATTTCCAGAACCTCGCTAAGCTCTTGGAGGGTTGCCTCCCTCGCTTCAAGCAAAAAACCCAATAACTCAAGCCTCGCCTTGTACCCGACAGCTTTCAAGAGGTATTCCAATCTCGCTAAACCCATCTATCCCCCTTTCGTAATTTCCAATAACCTCCCCAGCATAACACCGCTTCTTCAATCTGTCATTCTCGCCCCACAATATGCGGGGTGAGAAAGAGG
>DNCG01000126.1 GCA_003491635.1 Actinomycetota bacterium | reverse complement strand
TAGAAATTCGTTATTGGTTATTAGGAATTAGTTATTCGAAATTCGTTATTGGTTATTAGTAATTCGTTATTAGTCATTCGAAATTAACTATTTTCTGATTCCGAGTTTCGAATTCCTAATTCCTAATTCCGAATTTCGAACTGGTCCCTGGCGACTGTAGCCAATCTATTCCTTCTTTGCCGCCTCGATTATCTTCTGAGCGATATCTCCGGGAACTTCTTCGTAGTGAAAGAATTCCATGCTATAGGAGCCCCTGCCATGGGTTATTGAGCGCAGTTCCGTTGCGTATCTGGAGACCTCTGCCAGGGGCGCGAGGGCGCTGATGAGTTGATGACGTCCTCGAGCTTCCATCCCCAGGATTTTTCCTCGCTTGCCGCTCAAGTCCCCCATGACATCACCCATGTATTCCTCGGGGACGACTACCTCCATTTTCATGATGGGCTCCAAAAGGATTGGATTTCCCTCAGTGGTTGCCTTTTTGAAAGCCAGGGAGCCGGCGATCTTGAAGGCTATCTCGGAGGAGTCCACTGGATGATAGGATCCATCACACAAGGTGACCTTCATGTCCACCATCGGGTAGCCGGCCAGGACCCCGGATTCCATCGCTTCCTTGACTCCCTTTTCCACAGCGGGGATGAATCCCTTGGGGATGGCGCCTCCGAAGATCTTGTCCACAAATTCATACCCCGCTCCCCGCTCCAGGGGTTCTACTTCAATCCAGGCGTCTCCATACTGTCCTCGACCACCCGTTTGCTTCTTATACTTTCCCTGGGCTTTGGCGGGGGAACGGATGGTCTCCCTGTAGGGCACTTTCGGTGCCGAGAGCACCGCCCCCACCCCAAACTTCCTGTGGAGCCGATCCACCAGAATGTCCAGGTGCATATCGCCTATGCCCGAGACGATGGTCTGCTTTATTTCGTGGTCTCTCCGCATGCTCAGGGTGGGGTCTTCCTCGGTTAACTTAGCTATCGAGGTGCTTAGCTTCTCCTCGTCTCCCTTAGTTTTTGGCTCGATGGCCACCGAAATTAAGGGCTGGGGGAACTTGATGGGCTCGAACAGGATTGGTTTCCCTTCATCGCAGAGCGTATCGCCCGTGTTTGTCTCGGTGAGTTTTGGCACGACGGCGATGTCTCCGGCCGGCACCTCCTTGGTCTCCTCCTGATTTTTCCCCCGCATATAGAAGATGTGTGCTATCTTTTCCTTTTTGCCTCGAGATGGGTTGTAGATACTGGAATCGGCTTTAAGGGTTCCCGAGTAGACCCTGAGGTAGGAGAGTTTTCCGACGTAGGGGTCGGTCAGAGTTTTGAAGACGAAGGCGGAGAGTGGTTCTTTCTCCGTTGGCTTCCTGGTCGTCTCCTCCTTTGTTTTGGGGTGGACTCCCTTGATTTCCCCAAGTTCTGCTGGGGAGGGGAGAAGATTTACGATGGCGTCAAGGAGAGGCTGAATCCCGATATTTTTGAATGCGGAACCACAGAGCACCGGTACGATTTTCCCGGCCAGGGCGCCTGATTTCAAGCCATCCTCGATATCCTTCTGGGTTAACCCTTCTCCCTCGAGATATTTTTCCAAGAGCTCGTCGTTGAGCTCAGCGATGCCCTCTACCAATTTTTCTCTGTAGGTGTTTGCCTCTATCTCCAGTTCTGCCGGGATGTCTTCTTCACCAAACTTACCATCTTTATAGACGAGAGCCTTCATCCTCACCAAGTCCACGACTCCCTGGAAAGATTCCTCCTTCCCAATGGGGATTTGAATCGGGACTACCCCGGCGTCAAATACCTCCTTCATCATGTTCAGAGTGCGGTGAAAGTCGGCGTTTTCCTTGTCCATCTTGTTGATGAAGGCGAGACGGGGCAGTTTGTATTCGTCGGCGTAGTGCCAGACTCTTTCGGTTTGCACCTCAACTCCGGCGACGGCGTCCACCACGACGAGAGCGGCGTCCACCACTCGCAGGGTCTCGATGACCTCCCCGATGAAGTCGGCGTAGCCCGGGGCATCGATGAGGTTGATTTTTTGATTTCCCCATTCACAGGGGGCGAGCGCGGTGCTTATGGATATTTTTCTCTTCACTTCGTCGGGGTCGTAGTCCGTGGTGGTGTTGCCATCTTCGACTCTACCCAACCTTTTAATGGCTCCGGTGGCAAAAAGAGCGGCTTCCGCCAGCGAGGTCTTTCCCGCTCCGCCGTGAGCGACGATTTCAACGTTTCTAATCTCTTCGGTGGGGTACTTTTTCAAAAGGATCTCCTCCCTTGCTCAATGCACCCTAGTGGTTTCGACAAGGTCTATTTAAAAACCTTCAAAAGGGCGGTGGGGTTGACAATCAAACCTTATTGACGGATAAAAGTTAACAAGTGAAAGTATAGAACATAATTTATCCTAAGGGTAGGATATGTCAAAGAGGAAGATACTTTTAGCGATCAGCAGCACTACCCTCATATTTGTGTTCTGGAACTGGGGTATTCTTCTCCTGGCTCCCTGGTTGATTCGGCTTTCCCCCCGTGAGGGGAGTTTCATCGCCGACTCCACCCCCGCGATTGCTGCCGGGTTGCCCTGGTCTTCATGTGCCCAGTTGAAATCGGCCAGAGTGTTTCTGGATGGGGAGGATGTCAGTGATTCTCTTTCTCTTCCCCGAGGTGGTTTTTCCCTCTCTTCCGTTCATTCTCTTTTCGAGGGAAGACACGATGTACGAGCCGAGCTCGTTTACACTTTCTTATTTCCCCGCCGAGTCGAACTCGAATGGTCTTTTGAGGTGGATACCATGCCCCCACGAGTGACTTTTCCCGGTGCCAATAATGTGATTGGAGTCTCTAGGTCATGGATCGACCCCCTTGCGGGAACGACCGAACCACACTCGAAGGTCAAGGTGATCTTCAATGGCCGGGCTCTTCCCTCTCTGGAAGTTGATTCGTCTGGGAACTTTTTTCTTTCACTTTACTCCCTCTCCAAGGAGAATGAGCTGAAGATCACCGCCACCGATCTGGCCGGAAACAAATCGAATTTGACCATCCCGGTGGTGATCGATACCTCTCCCCCCAGGATAAAGGCGTACGCCCCGGCCGATGGAGCCGTCGTCCGCGCGGAGCAACCGGAGATGGTGGTGGAGTTTGAGGAGATGGACTCCGAGATTGCCTCCATCACTCTGTGTGTGGATGGCTTCCCGTTAGACTGCGATTACAACCCCCGTAGCCAGGTCCTGAACCATAAGTTCTCCTTTCTACCCGATGGCCAGCACTTCGTCAGCCTGAAGGCGGTCGATGTCGCCGAAAATGTCTTGAAGAGGGAGTGGTCTTTCATTCTGGATAGTACCAGGATACTCATTGACATTTCCCATAGGAGGCTTTATCTCTTTCGGGAGGGTAGCTTGATCAAGATCTATCCCATCGCTGTTGGTCAGGAGTTTAGCTTTCCCACGCCTCGAGGCAGTTTCAAGATAGTTAACAAAAGGAAGAATCCGACCTGGTATAATCCAAGAAAGCCCTGGTCAAGAGACATGCCTCTTGTCATTCCGCCTGGCCCCGGCAACCCTCTTGGCACCAGAGCTCTCGATCTCGACGCGCCGGGGATTAGGATTCACGGCACCTATGTTTCATCCTCCATCGGTCGGGCGGTCTCCCACGGCTGCATCCGCATGTATCTTCGCGACGCAGAGGAGCTGTTCGATCGTGTTTCCGTGGGGACGCCGGTGGACATCGTTCACTAGTGCTCTGAGAATTTGCTAAGAACGCAACAAATCGATTAAAATTGTGGTGCAATGGATGTATTCACGCTTTTCTTCTGGGTAATTTTCATATTTCTTTTTCTGGGCCCAACCCTTCGGAAGAAGGTCCTTGAGGCCAGAAGAATACAGGCCATCCGCAGCCTGGAAAAGAAAAGAGATTCCAGGGTTATTACCTTGATTCACCGTCAGGAGGCTTTGGGGCTTCTGGGCATACCCTTCTTCAGATACATCGATATCGAGGATTCGGAGAAGATACTCAGGGCCATCAGGCTCACCCCCAATGATATGCCCATCGACATCGTCCTTCATACTCCGGGCGGGCTGGTTCTCGCCTCCGAGCAGATAGCTCACGCCATCAAAAAACACAAGGCGAAGGTGACCGTCTTCATCCCCCACTACGCGATGTCCGGCGGCACTCTCATCGCCCTAGCCGCCGATGAGATAGTTATGGATGAGGATGCCGTTCTCGGATCGCTCGATCCACAACTGGGCTGGGAGTATCCAGCCAGCTCTCTCATTTGGGCGTGTGGGGTAAAGGACAGGGATAAACTCGATGACAGAACTCTTGTGCTCCTCGATGTCGCCGAAAAAGCGGTCCAGCAGTTGAGGCAGCTCATCTACGATATTCTCAAGGATAAGATGGATGAGGAGAAGGCGAGGGACCTGGCACGGGTGTTGACGGACGGTCGCTGGACGCACGACTATCCCCTCACCGTGGAAAAGCTGAAAACCCTGGGAATAGATATGAAAGTGGAACTTCCCCGCGAGGTCTACGAGCTGATGGAACTCTATCCCCAGGCGGGGATCCGCCGACCCTCGGTGGAGTTCATTCCCGTTCCCTACAAGGAGAAGGAAGCCAAGAAGTAGTTAAAAGTAGTTCTCGGTCATCCTTCTCGGCCATTTTCGTTTGGGTAGGATGAGGACGAGAATGAATCCGGCCAGGAATCCGCCGATGTGAGCAAACCAGGCTACTCCCCCCGCTGTTTGTACTCCCAGTGAGGCCACCCCACTCATCAGCTGGACGATGAACCAGAATCCGATGACCAACGTCGCCGGCAGTTTCACGATCTGGATGAAGTAGAAGAAGGGCACGATGGCGAGGATCCGGGCTCGTGGGTAGAAAACCAGATAAGCCGCCAGGACACCGGCGATGGCTCCGCTGGCACCCAGGGATGGCACCTGGGAGTTCGGCCCTGAGAGTATGTGCCCCAGTGTTCCCCCCAGACCGCAGAGGAGGTAGAAGAGGAGGAATCGGAAGTGACCCAGGGTGTCCTCGACGTTGTTCCCGAAGATCCACAGGTAGAGCATGTTTCCGATCACGTGGAACCAGCCACCATGAAGGAACAACGAAGTTAAGACGGCCAGATAGGGGAACTTGAAGGTCGCTGGATACAGTGCTATTCCGTGGGTGATTTCGTAGGGGATCAAAGAGTAGATGTAGATGAATTGCTCCAATTGTCCAGTTGCGCTCAGGGATATCTCGTAGAGGAAGATGAGGATGTTTGCGGCTATTAATCCTACGGTTATCCCGGGGAAGGTTTCCGTGGGGTTTTCATCTCGAAGCGGAATGACCATCGAAACTCCTTTTGATCCGACATAATTTGGATTATCAACAAGATGGGTTAACGCTCTGTTCTTTGCACATATAAAAATCTGCCATGGCTCAGCCTACATGCCTCAAAGACACGCGGTCGGCTTCTTTGTGGTTTACCGGAATTTATATCAGGCCGCCGCTCGGGTCTCGTCTCGCCGCAAGCTTTAACTCGACTTAAAAGTCTTCCCAGGCGGGACTGCGACACGGTCTTTTTCGGCAAATAGGCCTCGCTGTCAAGAAAAGTGCCAGCTTTTGATTTGTTAATAGTCCATATTTTACAGCAAAAGTTTTTGGTTTGACAAAGAAGTGGTGTTCGCCTATGATGAGCTGGACAAGAAGCTATTGGGAGGAGGGAGAAATGGCCGTTGCTGTGGGTGGTCTTTTGATGTTTTTGTTTTTGGGCTTTATCTTAGTAGTCGCTCTGGCTTTGATTTTTATCTATAACCGGTTGGTTGTCCTGAGACAGAGGATCAACAACGCCTGGGCGCAGATAGATGTTCAGCTCAAGCGGCGCTACGATTTGATACCCAATCTGGTGGAGACGGTGAAGGGTTATGCTGCTCACGAGAAGGAGGTTTTCGAGAAGGTGACTCAGGCGAGGGCTCAGGCCATTAATGCCAGCGGGGTTGGTGAGCAATCCAAGGCCGAGAATATGCTCACTAGTACTCTGAAGAGCCTCTTCGCAGTGGCTGAGGCCTATCCCGAGCTGAAAGCCAATGAGAACTTCATGATGCTCCAAGAGGAGCTCTCCGGCGTGGAGGGAAAGATAGCCTACGCCCGCCAGTTTTACAACGACACGGTGATGAAGTATCAAACGATGATCCAGTCTTTCCCCACCAACCTGGTGGCACCGGCATTTGGTTTCAACCCGCAAGAATATTTTGAAATTGAGGAGAAGTCTCGCGAACCGGTGAAGGTGAAGTTCTAGCGGAAAGAATGAAAAGTCGGGAGTGGGGAGT
>DNCG01000071.1 GCA_003491635.1 Actinomycetota bacterium | reverse complement strand
TATCGCTCAGAAGATAATCGAGGCGGCAAAGAAGGAATAGATTGGCTACAGTCGCCAGGGACCAGTTCGAAATCCGGAATTAGGAACTAGGAATTCGAAACTCGGAATTAGAAAATAGTTAATTTCGAATGACTAATAACGAATTACTAATAACCAATAACGAATTTCGAATAACTAATTCCTAATAACCAATAACGAATTTCTAGTAACGAGTTCCGAATAACGAATAGCCGCATCCAACGAAACTGGGCACAAGAAACAGAAGCTAGCAAACTGGGTATTTGCCCTGGACTAACTCCTCACAGAACTTGCCGATGTTGGCAAGCCTCCCATCCATGATCTCCTTCACCTTCTTGGAGGTGGAATCGAAGAGAACCCCCGGTTCCAATATGAGCTGGGCCGAGGCGATCTTTGGTTGGTCTATTGGTGCCCCTATCTGACTGCAGAGCCAGACGTAAACCTCCCTTACACCCGGCACCCCTTGGTATATCTCATTGGCTATCTTGTGGGTAAGAATGTTGTAAATCTTACCCACGTGGCTGACAGGATTCTTCCCAGCGGCAGCCTCTGTGCCCATGGGCCGATTCAGAGCAATAACCCCATTGACCCTATTCCCCCGGCCAACCTCGCCGGAGTCCGCATCCTCCGCGGAGGTACCCAACACAGAAAGATACATGCCACCCATACCCCTACCCTTCTTATCCAATGTGTTGAGGTAAATGTATGCCCTCTCCAGGGAGCTCTTCTTTCCGTTGGCGAACTCTTCCAGGGCTTCCTGCATCTCATCCTTTCGCCGAAAATAAGACTCCTCGCTATCCACAAACCGATCGATTTGAGGCATGGCAATGGTCAGATGCAGCTTCTTGTCCCCCCTGAACCCCATGACCTTCACATCCTCACCCGAAGCAGGAAATCTTTCCTTAAATGGTGGGGAGTTCAAGAACCTCTCTGTCTCAAGAACTAGCCTCTCTGTCTCACTCAGAGGAGCATAACCAACAGCGGCGGAGGTGTCGTTGGCTCCCAGAAGACCCCTTCGCCGCAGAAAAATATCCACCAGCTCTGGGGAACCGGGCTTCAGCACCACTTCGTATCTCACATGCTCTTCGGGATCCAAAAACCTTAAATTCTTCCGAAACCAATCCTTAGCGGCACCGATCGCTATCTCCTCGACGGACAGTCTCTCCCCTTCCACTTCAAATGTCGCCCTATCACCGATGATAATCGTCATCGGTTCAAGTACACTTCCCCCACCAAACTTGTTCTTCACCTTCCCGGCAACCAGCAATCCCTTGTCCACATTGTGATGCATGACCTTTCCAAATCTTTTGATGTACTCGCGGGAAAGAGAGATGGAGATATCCTCCATGATCGCATCGCAGATATAATCCGGGTGCCCGACTCCCTTTCTCTCGACGATCTCCACCAGATGCTCAGCCACCGGAGTCTCCCTCATACACTCCACGATGATATTCCTCACAGAAGACCACCTCGCTTTCTCAATTCTCCCTTGAATCGATCGACTGCCGATTGAAGTTTTTAGGGGTCAATCTCCCATCAATTCGTCCAAGGCCCGGCGATAAACCTCAATGCCGGGCTCCATGGCCACAGCAAGTTTGAGATGCCTCAAGGCCCCATGCCTGTCGCCGCTCTTCTTAAAACACAATCCCAGGCCAAAGTGTGCATAGTGATTGGTGGGGTCGATCTCTATCGCCTTCTTAAACTCACAGCGGGCCATAACATACTGACCGTAGTTGTAGTAAGCGCGAGCCAGAGCCTCCCTTATGGAGCCCTTATTTGGCTCGATCTTCTTCGCTCGCTCCAGAACCACCGCTGCCTGGGCGGGGTTGCCCGTTTTAAGAAGTTCTTTTCCCTTTTCCAATAAAGAGTAGGCTGTCTCCACATTCATCCCTTTCCGATTATAGCAAAAAGGCCTTACAAAATCCTTTCGAGGAACCATTCCCCTGTGACCTCGTAGTGAGATATCTCATACACCCTGCCGTCCTCCGCCCTTACCTTGAAAAAGACCTTCCTTTTCCCTTGGAGATCCTCTTGATGCCAGACCCTCTCAATGTCACAAACCCGATGGAACTGTCCACGGAAGACAAAAGCCCTGGGTTTCTCCTCGGCTTTATATCCAGAATAAGCTTCAACCTCGATGCGCTCCGCCATCGTCTAGCACCTCGGAAGCCGCCGACAATTTAAGTATTCGGCCAAATTCTACCAAAAATCCGGGCATTCCTCCCAAAAACCTCCCAAGATGGGCTACTTCTCGCCATCCCTTGCTGTTAAAATAGTTTTAAATTTCAAGGAGAGGATGAATCTCTTGCCTGAAATTAAACCATTCAGAGGAATTTTCTACAACCGGGCAAAAATCGGTAATTTAGCGGACGTAGTCACCCCACCATACGATGTCATCTCCCCCGAAGAACGAGACGCCTACTATGAAGCCAGCAACTATAATATCATCCGCCTCATCCTGGGTAAAACTCTACCAGGAGACAGCCCCGGCAACAACAAGTACACACGGGCAACCCACTATTTTAAAGAGTGGCGGGAGCAAGGCATACTGAGCACCGCGGAGAAACCGGCCATATACACCTATGAACACGCTTACAAGGTAAAGAACAAAGAAAGGAAGAGAGTTGGCTTCATAGCCCTGCTGAAGTTGGAAGATTTTGAAAGCGGCAAGGTTCTGCCTCACGAGAAAACCTTTCCCAAAACAAGGATGGATCGCCTAAACCTTATTCGGGCATGTGAGACCAACTTCAGTCAGATATTCGCCCTATACCCTGATCCGGAAAGAAAGATAGATCAAATCCTCAAATCTCAGGCGAAAAACGAACCCCTTGCGAAGGTCATCGACAAAAACGGGGTCAAACACACCATACGAGCTATATCGAACGAGAAAACCATCGCCGATATAGCTCAGCTCATGAGAAACAAAACCATCTTCATCGCCGACGGTCACCACAGGTACGAAACCGCCCTAAATTTCCGAAACGAGATGAGGGAACGACTGGAAAGTTACTCGGGAGAGGAACCATTCAATTATGTGATGATGATGTTCGTCAATATGAATGGCAAGGGACTGACCATCCTACCAGTTCACAGGGTTTTAAAAGATCTTCCCGAGGTCGACGAGAAAAGATTCGCCCAAAGGGCATCAGAGTTCTTTGAGATCGAAACGCTGGAGTTCGATCGGGACAGGGAAGTTCAGAAGACCATTATGCAGCAAAGGTTGGCTGAAGGTTTCGGGCAATTTCACATATTCGGCGCATATCTCGGCACAAATAGATACCATCTCCTGACCCTGCGAGACGAGGATGTGATGGACAAGATACTACCCAACGAACACTCCCATGAGCGAAAAAGGCTCGATGTGACCATCCTTCACTCCCTGCTCATCGACCGTATCCTGGAGACAAAAAGCAAAAACCTCATCAAGCACAACCGCATAAAGTTTACCCCCAATATGGATGAGGCAATAAGCTTAGTAGATAAAGGTGAATACCAGATCGCCTTTCTTGTCAACCCAACAAGGGTGGAAGACGTTAAGGCGGTGGCCAGTCATCGCGAGAAGATGCCCCCAAAATCGACCTATTTCTACCCAAAGCTTCTTACGGGATTGGTAATGAACAAACTGGAATGGTAAGCGCCAGCTACCAGGGATCAGGGGCCACGGTACAGGGTATAGGGGCGAAAAACAGTCAAGAGTCATGAGTCAAGGGTTAAGGGACAAAGGGCGAAGAACCAGCTCGAAACTCGGAATTAGGAACTCGAAATTAGGAATTAGCTAATCTCGAATAACTAATTCCTAATAACCAATAACGAATTCCGAATAACGAATTCCGAATAACGAATAGCGGCATCTGACATCTGAAAAGGAGGTTAAGATGGAATGCACTTTCGAGGAAAACAAGAAGAGATGCACCTGTACCTACGAACCCTGTAATCGCAAGGGTAAATGCTGCGAATGTATCGCTTACCACAGAGCAAATGGAGAAATCCCCGGTTGTCTCTTCCCACCGGCGGCGGAAAAGACATACGACAGATCAATAGAGCGCTTCATCGCCGCTTACAGATCCTAAACATGGAGCAGATTCGACCTGAAGAAATTGTCTTTACATCAGCGTTCTGGTTTGCCAAAAGGCTTCCATTAAGAATCTGGAGATGCTAATATTGAGAGGGAAAATCTGGTAAAAATAGGGTGATCCAGTTGATCAACTTCTTGCCAAATCTACTCACCCTGTCGCGTATTCTTCTGGGTCTGGTCGTCTCACACCAGATACTCCAGGGAAATTGGTCTCTCGCTCTCCAGCTATTTTTACTGGCCGCCTTCACCGACTATCTGGACGGAACGGTCGCCAAACTTCTGCACCACCAGTCAGAACTGGCCGAGAAGGTATTGGAACCTTTAAGCGATGCCGTGATGATCATCGCCCCACTGGTAGCCCTCAACCACCTTTACCGCTTTCTTAACTGGTGGATTGCCGTTCCTCTAACGATTCTCATGCTGGCTATCTACTCGATCACCAGGATCCGGGAGGAACTTACCCTGGGAGACATCCTGACACCACTGTTTTCCATAGCCTATGGAGTCGCCACCGTTTCCATCTCACTCGTCTTGGCCAGTCGTCTCTCCCCCACAACCAAATGGCTATTAGTCCTCTTTTTTGCGGGGGCGGCCTGGTGGAAAAGGAGAAGAATTCGCGAGCTTCTTTTTCCCGCGAGCGTCCAGCGAATTCCAAGAGAAAGCAATCGATAAAAAAGACCCAAAAATGGGTCTCTTGGACCAAACACAAGCCAATTGATTTTCTAGCTAACCTCTTTTTCGTTACCGACAGCCCTTCGCCATCTCTCGAACGATATCGCTGGCCGCCAAAATTCCTACCGGTCGGTGAAGCGGATGTTCGCCCAGAATGACCAGATGATGAACGTGCTTTGCAGTCATCTCCGCCACTGCCTCCTGAACGGTGGCCGTGGGTTGAACAGCAATGGTGCACCCCTTTAAAACATCCTCAGCCTTCATGCTCGCAATATCTCTTCCATAAGCCTGCAAAAGACCCAGATCCGAAATCACACCGCAGGCTTCCCCGACTTCGTCAACGACCACAACGCAGTGAACTTTATTATCCGTCATCATCTGGGCAACTTCACAAAGGGGCGTATCGACCTTGCAAGTCAAGACCCCCAAATGCATTACGTCCCTTACCAACAACTCTCGCTTGCCCGTATCTTTCTTTAACGGCTCCCGTGCAATACCCTTTTCCCCCGAACAAGCCGAATACGCCTCTTGCATCTTCTTCCCCTCCCCCCAAAAGTTAGCCCACTCCACATTTATTATAACTCAGACCAAAGGGAATTTGAAAAAAATTTCACAAATTCCACTTTGGGAAACTTCCTGTGTGCCCACTCATAGAGCCCCATGGTCAAACCAGCCTTCCCTTTTTTAGACAACGCGACAATACAGATACGCCCACTGCTCCGAAGAACCCTTTGGCACTCGCGCAAGACGATCGGGATATCCGGTGTATCGAAGAGTTCCAATGTGAAACTCATAAAAATTGCGTCAAAGAAATTCGCTCCATCGCCTTTTGGCATCCTGTCCACTTGCCTTTCTCAAAACATCACTGTATCCAACGTTTGCCACCTGCGTCATTTTGCCCAAGCGTAGCAAAGGAAAATGTGGCAAAACCCAAGGCATAAGCATGCTCTTGGGCAGACAACGCAAACTGGCATCCCTTAAACCAAGTGTTCGATCAATATTTTTATTCCAATACCAATCAAAATTAGACCACCCGTGGCTTCGATCTTATTTTCAAAAAAGTGTCCTAACCTATTACCGACAAAAACACCCAGAAGTGAAAGCAAAAATGTTATAACTCCAATTATTATTGCAGGGGTTACAATGGAAACCCTCAAGAATGACAAACTCAGCCCCACAGCTTTCAAAAATCATCTTACAGCCAATCATGCCCAGAAGACCAAAGGCTATCCAATGATCAACACCCGAAATAAGACCCCTTAAACTAAGCCCCGCTAACCACCCCACCAATGGCATAATTGCCTGAAATAATCCAAAAAACATTGCGATCCTTAGAGCATTCTTGATTTTGAGGCGTTTAATTGTTAGTCCACTTGTAATAGACACAGCAAATGCATCCATGGCCAATCCAAATGCGATAAGTACGATTGCGATCATGCCCATTCGTATCACCCTTTGCGGCCAGCTTTATTTGACTTAACCAAGTGCGTGCGAATCTAACTTCGCATATCCCTCGTTAATATTTTATTCTAACTACTTACCCTGCTCACCTTCTTTTAAAAGAGCGGAGAAAGCTCGGCGAGACTAAAAGATTTCGCAATGGAGGAGGCAAAAGCATCGCAAAACGGAGAATGAGCTTTCCCTCATTTGGTTTTCAGGGTATCATTTCTGCAACGCCCAAGGGCAATTCCCGGTGTAGTTTTCTCAAACTTAGTTGAGCAAAAGACGAGCAAACATCAAATGGCGATCCTTTGCTGGAGCAAAACAAATAATCGAAAAAGGTTCGTCGAGAAAGTTTTAGAGATATTTGAGCCTGAAATCGGTAAAGCTCAAACCTTCCTCGTCAAACCAAACTTGGTTTCCTGGGAGCCTTATCCCACAACCACTCACCCGGAAATATTAGACGCGGTGCTCGAGTTTCTCTCGGATAAAGATGTAGTGGTGAGTGACGCTCCCGCATTCGATGCTGGAAGCTCAAAAAGGATAATGGAGAGATCGCCTCTAGGAGAGGTGTGTGATTCTCACGGGGTTCCCTTCGTAAACCTTTACGAAACCAGGGCGAAAAGGTTTGTTTCCCCTCGGGGTTACAGATTTCATATGCTCACCTTGCCTTTAGAAAGAGATTTTGTTATCTCCCTTCCCGTTCTTAAAACCCACAATTCGTGCCAGATGACAGGAGCTTTGAAGAATCAGTTTGGTTATTTAACTAGAAGGGAACGAGTTCTCATGCACGTGGGATTAAAAAACATCCACCAGGGAATCGCTGAATTAAATGTAGTTGCCAAACCCCATCTTTTCATCATCGACGCAGTGCAAACCCTGGTTACTGCTCAAGAGATAAGACACGGTGGAAAAATAAGAGGCTTTGGCTACATGCTCGCCGGCACCGACCCCGTGGCCATCGATTGTTTTGGGCTCGAGCTACTCAAGGAAGTTGAACCCAGCTTAGAGGGAAAATCAGCTGAAGATGTTCTCCACCTCAAATATTCTTTAGACTACGAAGTAGGTTCAAAGGAGTTCAAAGCGGAGGAGATTGTAATTTAACCAGTGCAGTACCATCGGCGCTGAGTTCTAAACATTAAACCTATATCTTCGGATGCCCAAGACCTGAAGTTTTCCTTCCTTCTTCCACCGCTCGAGTCGAGCTTTATCGAGCTCAAGGAGAAGCCTTCTTTCCTCCTCATCTCTTACCCTCGAGGAAGATTTTTTTTTCATATCAAGCTTCGCCCTCAGCGTGGCGAAACTGGCTCTCTTGCTCATATAATCCGCGTATTTGATCCTTCTCATCTTATTTCAAGCTCCTTCCTGAGTTCAGCTAGAGCTCCAGCGGTTCCTTCCTTTCTGGCTCTGCTCTCCAAATAAGCCCAATCAATCTCATCGGAATGTAAGGCAATAAGCTCCTTTACCCAGACTCCATCATCCGAAGACTTCCAATAAACATATGCATTGAGCCTGTCAATTATCAGATCCTCGATGCCCAGGATATATACTTTGAGAGCGTCAATCTCAACTTCACATGCCCTCTCATACTGCTGGTCCTCTAAGGAACGCGAGGAAGCTTCAATAACAATGTCAAGTTCCTGACTTACCCAGTGCCTGCCCTCCCTCCTGAAATTCCAGCTCCTCAGCACCTCATCGATGGGCTCGCTCGGGGCAACTATATCTATATCTCCCGTCGCATAGCCCCCAGCTGTATAGAATTCCACAGCGTTTCCGCCTACAACAACAGGCTTGATTCCTTGAGGCTCTAAGGCCTTTGTGAGTAGTCCCATGAAGAGCAATCTTTTCGTCAGGGGATCAGCGGTCTGCTTGACCTTATCAAGACCGGTCTCGGGTAACTTTCTGGATCTCTGTTCAAGCCATTCATCGATCCGATCTTGTCTGAACCTATACTGACCACCGATTTTGATAAAAGGAATCTCATCACGACTTATCATATTGTAGATAGTCCGTTGACTCAGGTCTAAATATTCAGCTAACTCCTTTACACTCATTAGTTTCGGCATCAGCAAAATCACCATTAACATTATCGGCTATATTACTAGAAAAATCAAGAAAATTTATGAAAACATATGAAAAAAGTTACTTGGTCGTCATCTGAGAGCGAACTCAAATTAAATATCCCGTGGGTTGTTTGCGGGTGACAATTCCTTCGGAGCAAACTTGTTTGAGGTTTTCCTAGTCTCCATGGGTCGGACAAAGCAAAACTTAAGGCCACCCCGACAGAGCGAGTGGAGGGCTGGAAAGCGAGCGAAGCGAGCGCCCGATGAATCTGTCTGAGCGTAAGCGAGTTATTCTCGGCCCGCCCGAAGCGAGTGGAGTCGCGGATTCGGCCGAGCGTGGAGCGTGTCCGACCCACAAAAAAGATTTGGGAAATAAAAAAGACCCTCGAAAGGGTCTTTTTTAAATTAGATTCCCAGCAACGTCCT
>DNCG01000077.1 GCA_003491635.1 Actinomycetota bacterium | reverse complement strand
TAATAGGGGAGTAGCTATCAGGGGCCAGAGGCCAGAGACCAGTTCGAAACTCGTAATTAGGAATTCGGAATTAGGAATTAGGAATTAGCTAATCTCGAATAACTAATTCCTAATAACCAATAACGAATTTCTGATAACGAAAGATGCTCTAAGCTCCGTGCTCCAAGCTCTAAGCTAAATAGGCACCAGGTATCAAGCGCCTCCGACATTTGACATCTGGCACCTGGTAGCATGGGGACCAAAAAGATGGTTTGAGATAGGAGAAATGAGGATTTGGGTTCGGTCGTAAAGAAGAGGCGCAAGAAGATACGCAAGCACAAGTACAAGAAGATGATGAAGAGAACCCGCTTTAGGCGCCGCCGTTAGGACCCACGAGGTGCGGATGATCGATAGGCAGAAGTTAGACGAAATCATTCGGGTGGCTTTAGGGGAGGACCTGGGTGAGGTCGGTGATGTTACCACCAGGGCGTTGTTTCCGACATCTAGGGATGTAAGGGCGGCCATCTTTTGCCGTGATTCGGGGGTGATCGCCGGGATTGAGGTTGCGGCCCGGGTCTTTGCTCTCCTGGAGAAGGTTTCTTTCCAGTCTCGAGTGGAGGAGGGGGAGAGGGTCGAGGGTGGGCAGGTAATCGCCGAGTTGGAGGGGACCATCGAGGTGATTTTGCTCGGCGAGCGCACCGCCTTGAATTTCCTGCAGCATCTCTCGGGAATCGCCACCTTGACCGCACAGTTTGTTGAAAAGGTTGAGGGTTACCCCGTTAAGATCCTTGACACCCGCAAGACCACCCCCGGCTTGAGGCTTTTGGAAAAGGAAGCGGTGAGGGCCGGAGGGGGGTTTAACCACCGTTTTGGTCTATATGATGGGGTTTTGATCAAGGATAATCATCTTAAGGCGTTGGGCGAGATCGCCGCGGCGGTAAAATCCATCCGCTCGCATCTCCCCGGCAAAAAAATTGAGGTGGAGACGGAAAACTTGAGGCAGGTAAAGGAGGCCCTTGAGGCTGGAGCGGATATCATCATGCTGGACAATATGGACGTTGCCACAATGAAGGAGGCGGTCAGGATCGTTGGCGGAAGGGTCATCGTCGAGGCCTCCGGTGGGATTAATCTCGAGAACATCAGGGAGATAGCGGCCACGGGAGTGGATTGGATCTCCGTCGGCGTCCTCACTCAGGCGGCACCGCCTCTCGATATCTCGCTTGAGATCGTTGAGACAGAGGCCTGAAACCATTGGAGGTTGACTGCCGGTGGAAACAGCCGAAATACTCAGTCTTCTTTTCCACTACTTCAAACTTTACGGCTATTATCTGGTTTTCTTCGCTTTACTCCTAGAGAATGTGGCCTTCATTGGGCTCATCGTCCCCGGTGAAACGGTGCTTTTGGCCGCCAGCTTTTTTGCCTTTTGGGGAGAGTTTAATATAGTCTCCGTGGTTCTCACCGCCATCGCTGGGGCTTTTATTGGCAACAACATCGGCTATTTTTTGGGCAGGAGGGGCGGGCGTCCCTTCATTGAGCGTTTCGGGGATCGATTTTTCATCTCCAAGGAGCGAATTAGGGCAGCCGAGGCTTACTTCGATGAGCACGGGGGAAAGACCGTCTTCATCGGGCGTTTTGCCACAGGCATAAGGGTTTTCATCCCCCTCTTGGCCGGGGCTGCTCACATGAACTACGCTAGATTTTTTCTTTATACCCTTGCCGCCGTGCTCATCTGGACGGTGGGCATCGGCACTTTGGGTTATTTGTTTGGCCAATACTGGAGTTGGATAGTAAAGGTGCTTGGGAGAATCGGCTGGGTCGGTTTGGCCGCGGTGATCATTCTTCTTTTGTTCTTTTTGATTTCCCGGAGGAGGTAAGTGGGATGCCCACAAAGGAGTCTGTCCTTTTCATTCTCAAAGAGGAGGAGGGGGATTATATCTCCGGTGCGGATATCTCAAGTCGGCTTTCTCTTTCGAGGACGGCCGTTTGGAAGGCCGTAAATGGTTTGAGGGAGGAAGGTTATGAGATCGATGCCTCCCCTCGCCTGGGTTATCGACTGGTTCAGGTGCCCGATTTGCTCTTGCCGGCGGAAATCAGATACAGTTTATCCACCAGGATCCTGGGCAGAGAGATCTACTACTTCGATAAGGTTGTCTCCACGAACGATTTTGCCGAAGAGTTGGCTGGCCGAGGAGCCCTTGAAGGGACTCTCGTGGTGGCGGAGAGGCAAATCGGCGGCAAGGGGAGATTGGGCAGGCGGTGGTTCTCTCCCCTGGGTGGAATCTGGATTTCGGTTATCCTTCGCCCGAGGATTTCACCGCTCGATGCCCCGAAGATAACTTTTCTGGCCGGAGTGGCGGTGGCCGATGCGATTGGGGAGGTCACCACGCCGACAGCGGGGGAGGCTGTGATAAAGTGGCCAAATGATGTTCTCATCAACGACAGGAAGGTTGCGGGCATTTTGACCGAGATGAGCGCGGAAGTGGACAGAGTGAATTTCGTAGTTTTGGGTATTGGAGTCAATGCCAATGTGGACTCGGGTGATTTTCCTCCGGATCTGCGTCCTGGAGTGGTTTCATTGAGTGAGGCGGTGGGGGAGAAGGTCGACCGGGTGGCTATACTGAGGGCCGTCCTGAGGCGGTTGGAAGAGGGTTATCTCGGCTTGCAGAGGGGAGAATTTGGTCCGGTCTTGAACCGGTGGAGGAATCTTTGTGAAACTCTGGGTTCTTGGGTTAAGGTGGCGATGCTGGAGGGGGAAATAGTGGGGGAAGCAGTAGACGTCGACGAACACGGGGGATTAATTTTGAGAGACGTCTCGGGGAAGGAGAGGGTGGTTCACGCCGGCGATGTAACGGTGCTAAGAAAGCTGCCTCACTCTTAAACTTCTCAGTCTGTTGATGGCCGCCCCTTTTGTCGATCCGGGTGAGCTTTGCACTTAAGGTTTTGGTCATATTCCCTCCTCAAACAAACACCTGAACAAATATTACAGGCTCTTCTCCATTTTTAGTGGGTGAACTCATTAATCTTGCTCTTCTTTAAAAGAGTTGCCCATAAAGG
>DNCG01000074.1 GCA_003491635.1 Actinomycetota bacterium | reverse complement strand
GATCAAGGCATGGTCTTTGGTTACGCTTGTCAGGAGACCCCTGAGCTCATGCCTTTGCCCATCACGCTGGCTCATAAACTTGCCCACCGCTTAGCTGAGGCGAGGAAGGCGATGATCCTTCCGTACCTGAGGCCTGATGGGAAAACACAGGTCACAGTGGATTATGTGGATGGAAAGTCCCTCAAGGTGAGCACAGTTCTCATCTCTGCTCAACACCGACCCGGCGTGGAGGTCGATCAAATAATAAAACCCGACTTGATCGACCACGTTATAAAACCGGTCATTCCGGAGGAGTTGATAGATTACAAAAACGTGAGGATCCTAATTAATCCCACTGGAAAATTTGAGGTCGGTGGACCGATGGGAGATACCGGCGTAACCGGTCGAAAAACCATCGTCGATACATATGGTGGTATGGCCCGTCACGGGGGAGGTTGTTTCTCGGGCAAGGATCCGACGAAGGTCGATCGCTCAGGTGCCTATGCCGCTCGTTACGTGGCCAAAAATGTGGTTGCGGCTGGGTTAGCGGATAAGTGCGAGGTTCAAATCGCCTACGCCATTGGGGTGGCACATCCAGTTTCCCTCATGGTGGACACCTTTGGGACAGCGAAGATAGATCCGAAACGCATAGAGGAGCTGATCGTGGGGCATTTTGACCTTCGCCCGGCGGCCATCATCAGGGATTTGGATCTCAGGCGGCCGATTTATAAGAAAACCGCTTGTTACGGGCACTTTGGCCGAACCGACAAGGATTTTACCTGGGAACGAACGGACAGGGCCGATGTTTTGAGGAAAGAAGCCGGGTTGTAGGGTCACAAAACTTCTAGGCGCACGTAGCATAGCCCTCGGTTCAGGGGGGCGAGTTGTGAGAAGGACTCTCTGGAGAGGTCGATGATTCGGCTGGACATAAAAGGCCCCCTATCCACTATCGTCACCTCGACCTGATTCCCGTTAGTGAGGTTGGTTATCCTGACTTTCGTCTTGAAGGGAAGTGTCCGGTGAGCCGCGGTATATCCCGCCATCCCATACCAACTGGCCCACCCTTCCTCAGTTTTTCCGGAGGGGGGAGGGATGGAAACTCTTTTGGTAGTGAGTTTTCTGGCCACTTCCTCCGCTTTGCGCTGGCGCTCCAACTCTCCCTGAAGGTGGGCCACTTTATCTTGCTTCGCTTCTAGTTCCTCTTGAAGTTGATCTTTGAGGCACTTAAGTCTATCCACGACTTCTTCCTGCTTCAACCTGGCGCTCTCAATTTTTGTGATCGCTTTTTCCACTTCCTTCTGGGAGTTCTTCAGGGAGTTCACCAACCCTGCATCTTGCTGAGCAATTCTGATCAGAAAGTCGAGTTTGAGAAGGAATTCCCGAAGGTCTTGACTGCGCAGAAGGGTTGTGAGTAAAGTTATAGATTTTTCCTTGTATAGATTGACGACTCGATGGTTTAGATTTTGAACGGCCCGGTCCAATTTCGTCTCGGCCTCTTTGAGAAGTTTTTGATTCTGCTCGATTGTTCTTTGAACTTTTGCCAACTCGTCGGTTGCCCTGGTGTACTCTTCAATGATTTTGGCAAGGCGTTTGTCTACTCGAGAGGCCTCCATCTTGGCTTTTTCGACTTCCTTTTGGGTGACGGCGAGAGAGTGGGTGGGAAAGGACAGGCAAGAGAAAATGAGGACAAGACCAATCAATACAGCCCAATGTTTGTATGCACCCTGTTTACCCCGTAAGAGACCGAAGGTCTTACGGGGTTTATGTGCGCCTTGGGGTAGAAAGATTCTCAATCTTACCCTTCCGCAGTTGGTTTGTGAAAAGATTATATCAGAAGTTGGAATCTTGGAGCCTATCGGGGGAGGCGGAAATTGGTTATAATCAACGGGAAATATCTTGATGGAGGACCCATCCATTGACTCCAGAGCAGCGCTATGCCCAGGTTATTATTGATATCCCTGTACAGGAAGTCGATCATCCCTTTGAATACATCATTCCTTTAGTTTTATCCACTAAGGTTGATATAGGCTCCACGGTTTTGGTTCCCTTTGGTCCGAGCTTGAGGGTTGGTTACGTTGTTGATTTGACGTCGGAACGTTTATTTCCAAGACTCAGTTCGATCAAGGAGGTCATCGAGGAAACTCCTGCCTTCGATCGAGAAATGATCGATCTTTCCCGCTGGGTTGCCGATTATTATCTTTCTACGTTGGGCGAGGCTCTTAAACTTACTCTCCCCCCGGGGAGGGGCAGGAGGGTATCTCAACATATTCTCCTGAACAGCAGCGTTGATAAATTGCTCAAGAATATCCCTGCCTCTGCTCGCCAACAACGAGAGGTATTGCGGAGGATAGCCGAGCTTGGCGGGAAGGCTTCCCCGGGAACCCTCAGGAAGATGTTCGGGAAGCGGACATCCTCTCTCGTCGGCGAACTCGAGAGGGGAGGTTTTGTGTCCAGAAGGTATGCTGTCAGTGAGCCCAAGGTTGATGTCAAACGTGAACAATGGGTAAGGCTGGGGGCCTCACCGGCGAGGGTAAGAGAAGTTGTTTTCGATCTCACGACGAGGGCTCCCAAGCAACAGAGGATCCTGGAGATACTCCTGGAGGGCGAGCAAATGCCCGTTCACGAACTGCTTTCCTTGGCTGATGCCTCGCGTGCTTCTCTGAGTTCTCTGGCGACTAAGGGTCTCGTTGAGCTTTTTGAATACTCCACCTTTCGGGAACTGGATTTCTACTATCCTGAGGTCGTTCGGCTCCCCACGAGCTTGACCGATGAACAAGAGAAGGCTGTGGGTGAGGTGAGAGATGCTTTGGACAAGGGTATTTCGGCCACCTTTCTTTTGCAGGGGGTTACCGGAAGCGGCAAGACGGAGGTTTATCTGCAGGCCATCGCCCACGCTCTATCGAAGGGGAAAACGGCCATCGTTCTTGTTCCCGAGATCGCTCTCACCCCCCAGACCGTTCATCGATTCCGGGCGAGATTCGGTGAAATCGTGGCAGTTCTTCATAGCGGTCTTGGAATGGGGGAAAGATTTGACCAGTGGAGAAGGATAAGGGAGGGGGATTTCAAGGTCGTGGTTGGGGCCCGCTCCGCGCTCTTTGCTCCCCTTCGAAATCTGGGATTGATCATTGTGGACGAAGAACACGAGACCACGTACAAGCAAAATCGGAATCCCAGGTATCATGCTCGCGAGGTTGCGTTGAAGAGGGCACAGTTGAACGGGGCCTGTGTGATCTTGGGGAGCGCCACCCCGGCCGTGGAGAGTAAGTTCTGCGCTGAAAGAGGGCAGTTCAAGCTGGTCAGGCTGACAAGGAGAATTGAGGATAGACCTCTACCTGACATTGAGATAGTGGACATGCGCGACGAGCTGAAGAACGGTAACCGGGGCATTTTCAGTTTGCGCCTCCGAGAGGCGATGGAGGAGTGCATAAGGTCGTGGGGGAAGATGATCCTCTTTCTGAATAGGCGGGGGTTTTCTAGCTTTATCCTATGCAGGGAGTGTGGTTTGGTGCTAAAATGTAAAAAGTGTGCCGTCTCCTTGACTTATCATGCCGACAAAAGGGTTTTAAAGTGTCACCACTGCAACTATGTGACACCGGCTCCCGAAATTTGTCCCCGATGTGGTGGTTATAGAATTGGGTATTTCGGCGTGGGGACTCAAAGGGTTGAAAGTGAGCTGAAGAGGTTTTTCCCGGAACTCGCCGTGATAAGAATGGATGCTGATACCACCACTCGGAGGGAATCGCATCGTAGGAGGTTGATGGAGTTCCAGAGCCGAGAGGTGGGTGTGCTTTTAGGTACCCAGATGATCGCCAAGGGCCTGGATTTTCCCGAGGTTACTTTGGTGGGAGTCATCAATGCCGATACGGCCCTGAACCTTCCCGATTTTCGGGCCGGTGAGAGGACTTTTCAATTGCTGATGCAGGTGAGTGGAAGGGCGGGTCGAGGAAAACGGCCCGGCAGGGTCATCGTCCAAACCTATTTGCCCGAGAGCTATGCCATCCAGGCTCTAACCCAGGGCGATTACGACCATTTTTACTCTCAGGAGCTGCCCTTGAGGGAGGAGCTGCTTTATCCCCCCTTCTGCCATCTGATCAACATCCTCATGTCGGGAAAGGATGAAGTCCGGACAGAAAAGGCGGCGAATGAGACGGGTAAGTTTCTGGCCTCGGTTAAACTAGATGACCTGATGGGCGTGCTCGGTCCGGCTCCGGCTCCACTCCCCAAGATAAAAAACAAGTTCAGATGGCATATAATCTTGAAGGTGGGCAATTCCGCCGTGGTCAAAGATTTCTTGAAAGAGAATTTCAGGCGGCTGCTACCCGAAGATTGTGCGGAGGATGTGAATATTTCCATCGATGTGGACCCAGTCTGGATGCTGTAGCGTGGATGGTGGCGGACGGTCGGGTGTCAGGAATACAAGAATTTTTAGGCGGAGGAAGACATGGCTGTTTTATCCATAAGGAGATTTGGCGACCCGACATTAAATGAGAGATCGCTTCCGGTGAAGGAAATAGACTGTAGAGTCGGAAAGCTGATCAAGAACTTGGC
>DNCG01000069.1 GCA_003491635.1 Actinomycetota bacterium | reverse complement strand
GACATTGGTCAAAGCCTCTTGAATAATCCGGTATGTGGCGATTTCTACCTCTGGGGGCATCCTGCCCAGCTTCTCATCCACCAACACCCTCACACTCAAAGAATTTCCCTTTTCTATCCTGCGCGAATACTTTTTCACCGCAACAGCCAGTCCCATGTCATCCAGAACCGGGGGACGCAGTTCATCAATCAACCCCTTGGCTTCGGTGATACTTTCCGCAACAAGATTCTCTATCTCATCCATATCCCGCTGGGCTTTTCGGGAATCTTTAGCCAGTTTTTTTCTATAAGCTTGAAGACGCCAGTGAATATCAACGAGCAATTGAGTGATCCTATCGTGAACCTCCAGGGCCCATCTTTTCCTCTCCAATTCCTGAGCAAAGATAATCTTCTCCCTCGCCTGCTGTTGATCCTCACTTCTTCGCTTTCCCTTCCTCCGATCTTCTTCCCATTGATGTGGTTTTGTTTCTAAATTCTTCTTGCGCGCAACATTTTGCTCCACACCCATCACCCCAACAAGGTTACTATCGCCACCTCTACGTTAGCTCTTCGGTTCCTCCGTCTCGGCTTTACATATTTAACTAAATCAAAGATCTGGCATCCTCCCAATCCCGCCGATGGCGGGATGGAATTCCACCTTGCCTGAGCAAGGACAAGAAATAAAAAAACCGAGCATCCATTTTCCTTTCGAGGAAAAAGTACTCGGTTTTCTCTGCTAGGTGTTCTCTGACTATAAAAGACAGCTTTACAGCTTGTCTTTTTAGGCTGGAATAACTTATTAAGTTGGGCGGACTTTTGTCTCTCTCTCTCTCTCTCTCTCTGAACAACTGTTCGATGAATATAAGTGGCATCGTGGTTACCGTAGCCGGGGATGTTCTTGAAATATTCGAAATTTCCCTAAGCTTGTTTATTTCGATCTTTGGTGCCGGAAAATTTTCGAGAAGAATTTGCTTCCCTTGAATCAACCCTAAATCACCTTTCATATTTAGCTTGGCAAATTGCATCTCCATCTCACAAAGAGCCGAAGACCGCCTTTTCTCCACTCTTCCATCTCAATTTCCCTCGCACACCCTATATAATTCTAAATAACCAACAAGATACCTGCTTACCTCACTGTGCCACTATTTGTAATCGGCAACCTAGGGGAGGAACTTTAGAGTTTTTGAAAAAACAGGGTTTTCCAACCATTTTTCTAGGCTTTCTCATTCATTTCTGTTCGTTGACTACCCCAAATTACAAATCCCCTGGTAAGCAACTTGGGGAAGATCGCAAAGCTGTTACGCTCTGGGTACAGTCTACAATCCCTCCTTCATTGGTTTTCATATTTCTCCTGTACTACCACAATATATGAAGTGACAACAAACTACTTAAAATAGCTGAACCACTTCTTGATATTTCCCCGTTCTCAGGGTTTCCCCTTGTTTTTTCGAGCTAAAATTGGTGCGCAAAACCACGAGCTAAAAAATCAAAAGCTAGAGCACCGTGCCTGCCGGCAGAAATATACGCTCTGACCTGTGGTTTAGGAAGAGATTGCTCCCCAGGCAGGACATCGAACCGTCGCTCCGCTCCTTCGAGGGGAAACCCCGAGTTTCCCCCTCGAATTCCGCCAAAGGCGGATCAGCCTCTAGCTGAAACTCCCCTTCCTTACGAAAGATTAAGGGGGAATACTTCCCCCACAAAAACGGCCCCCTGAGGTTCGAGCCCTGCCTATCCAAGACAAGAACAACAAAGTTTGAGATTGATGAGAAAGTGTTGGATTTGTTGCTTGAAGTGGCGTAATGCCGAAAAGTTATCAATCAAAAAATTTACCAAAATTTATAACACTGCAGAGATCGTTTTTATCCAAATCTTCTATTTTTTAGTTGAGAAAAAACCTCCTTATATTGCCTAAGCCAAGCTTCTTCTTTTGGGTCTTCCAGGAATCGACCAATATCTTTTAAGATAAAATCGGGCTCAAATTCGAGCACAACCCTTTCTATTGCTTCAAAAAGAACTTTTTCATTAGAAAAATTACTAGGATAATTGGCAACCTTTAAGCCCTCGTTCAGATAGGCAAGATTCACTTTCGTTCCACGGTTCAAATACCAAATAAGGTCGTAGAAATCCCGACCTTTCCTATATGAACGGCATAAAATAGCCAGTACTTTACCCGCAAAGAGAGTCTCTAAATCATGTTTTAGTATTGGAAATACCTCATTATACTTGTTCACAAAAAAGGTCTCTCTTCCACCGTACTTTATGTCCACGGGGTTCGTGTCCACCTCAATCTTTATATGTAACTTCTGGTCTTTAATCCTTGATAATCCAAGAGGTTCTAACAGATTAACCGCCTTGATAAATACCTTTTGCACCGTTTTGTCTTCACTTATGCTTAAATCCATCTTGATATTCCTCAATGAAAAGTCCCTCTGTATTAGTTGATTTAAACTTTGAAAACTATATCCAGCAGTCTTTCTGTCCAAAGAAAAATCAAGGTCATCCGAATACCTTTTTAGATCGTAACAAATTCGAAGACAAGTGCCGCCCATAAAAGAGATATCCCGTCCAAATTTGCTTTGGTAGATGGACTTAAGGATGATTATCTGCAAATATTCTCGAATGATGTTTATGAGCTCCTCTGAAGTAACAGCAGGATTTTCGCTCCGTATCTGTTCGACCATTTTAGCCAATATCTGCATACTCTTTGACGCTCCTTACTAGTTTTATTAATTTTGATGAATTAAATCTCTGAGCGTATTTTAAAGCTTTGTCAAAATCTACTTCGCTTAAATTTTGAAGTCTCAACTCTTCCCAAAAATCGACCCTGGGCAAGAGTCGCCTGCCGTTTAAATACAGATAATCAACCAACGCTTTTTCTTTCTCTGCAATTAAAGTCTTTGGATCAAATCCAAAAAAAGCCTTTTTTTTAAGCTTCCGATAAACAAATTGACCATAGGGTGTGTTAAATTTCCTGGTAGCTTTGGGGGTAACCAAGGTCATTGAGAATGGGACGTCGGGAATCAAGCCATAGATATTTAAAGCGGACTCCAAACTCACATAACATGGTGAATAAAGATTTCGAGCCACTTCCACCTTGTCGATACGTTTATCAGAAAATGCATATAATCCTCTCTTTATGGCAACAAGGTCATTTGATTTTACCCAATTGTGAAGCTGTAGCTTCAATGTATTTGGGGCCGTATCGAAAGCCACCACCTGGGCTTCTGCCTTTGTAAAAATACTCTTTTTCATCTTCTTCTTAAACTCTTTTAATTGCATTTTGTTTCACTTAGTTATATTTTTTTATAACTTTCTGAAATAGAATAACACATCTAACCAATTCAATCAAAAAGGTTAGATAAAATTTCCTTGCTGTTAAATTTTAAGACCAGAATATTGTACGATTAAATAATAAAAATGCCCAGCTAACAGGCATTTTTATTATGAAAAAGATTGGCTCCCCGTGTGGGACGCTCTTCGAACCGCAGAGCTTGAAATCGATGAGAAAGTACTGGATTTTCTGCTTGAAGTCGCTTAAATCAAGGGTTACAAATCTCCTGGTAGATGGGTTGGGAGGCGGAACGAAATCAAAAATCAAGCCATCAAAAGCTAAGCAACTTTCCACTTAATTATAGGAACAGAAATATGTTTAGCTTGAGTTAGTTCCTCATCTAAAATCTTCCCAATCTTTTCAGCTACAGGGCCCGCGATATATTCTTCTCCGCACTGTTTGCAAACCTTTGCCGGCACATCCTCAATGATTAGAGGTCTACCATCTTTCTCCATGTGTAAAGTCGTAACTGCTTCAACCATCTCACCGCCACATTCATAACATTTCACTATTCTCTCCTCCTTCTGTAATTAATCCATTCTTTCTCAGAAGGCTCATACGCAGTAATTATCCAAACTATATTATGCGCTAAACCACAAACTATGTGCAAATTCTTTCCTTTTCTGGACTTCCCATAAATCAAGCAGCTGCTACCCCGAGGGTCATCGGGGTAACTCTCAATAATCTCGCCTTCAAGAAGGGCTTCTTTAATTTCAAAAGGATTAATTCCTCTTGAGCTTGCTCTCTCTAAAGCATGCTTTCTGAATTCATATTCACCGTTTAAAATCCTGTCTTTAATGTCTTTAATATTCACATTAGTTCTCCACCCGTAAGAGCTTAGGAAGATTATAACGTTAGATTATCCTCATTAAAAGAAATGCTTTCCCAAAACCAAAGTTTAAATAAAACCCACAATTGGAGAAAATTCCCTATCAATCTTAAGGCCCTTATAAATATATGACACTCACGGGCACACTCCGTGTCGGCGTTTCTCTAACATTTGAGTTTTATTCGAAACCTGCGGGAGAAAGCTTTGCACCCACCTACAATTAATATGCAGCGAGAGTCTGCTCTTCAAGTTGTTTGGGATCACTCCAATTTAAGTCAAAAGTCAGAGCAAATATATGCTCTGACTTGTGGTTTAGGAAGAGATTGGCTCCCCGGGCAGGACTACGCCCCTATCGCTCCGCTTTTTAAAAAGGAAACCCCGTGGTTTTCCCCTTAATATTCCCCTTTCCTTACGAAAGATTTCAGGAAGAGCCTCTCCCCCTGAAAAATATATCCCCCTCCAGGTTCGAGTCCTATCCCTCAATCTGTCCCAAGGTTTCTCTTAACATTAACCTCATAGCTCTCTTGCCAGAACTGGTTTTGAAGTACTTCTCTCTTCTGAGGGCATCTTGTTTTGATAGAAAATACTCGCAGAATATAAGAACAAAGGGCCTTCTCGGAGCTGTGCTCTTTGAGTGCCCATTAAAGTGATCGGTTAATCTCTGTTTCAAGTTCGAGGTATAGCCAATGTAAAACTGCCCATCCTTGAGACTATATAGAACATAGACACAATGATCTAACTTTTTCATTTCATGTTTCTTTGCATGTAGAAACAACAATAGCCATAAAGTACAAACAAGTTGACTTTATGGCCATGAAGTGTGCTTCGCTCTACTTCATGGCTCCCCGGGTAGGATTCGAACCTACAACACCTCGGTTACAGTGATCCCAAAATTTCTTCTGGGGCTGGACTATCTCATCCCGCCTAAGGCGGGTCGGGCGCTCTTAGGGCTTTATCGGCAGGGGATCCTCAGCCCTTAGTCTCTGCACGTTCCTGCCTACTTACTATACCCCTTTCAGCAGGCTTCGCTCAGGGTTACCATGCGTAGACTTCGTTAAAGATTTAAGGCTTCCCTGAATTCACCCGATTTTCCATCCTGACTCTCATCAGAACGCTGCGATTTAGCGTGAACTTCACGGTGACAATTTGCACAAAGTAGCATACACTTTTCTAACTCGCTCTTAACTCTTTCCCAACTGCGAGCATGGCCTCCGCTAGAAATTCCAAAATCTTTGTTCGAGTCATTGAGATGATGAAATTCTAGGGCCTCAGTACACTTATCGTAACCGCAGATCTGACATTTTCCGCCTAAATACTCGATTGCTTTCTCCCTGATCTTTTTACGCCGCTTCTTTACAGCTTCAATAAGGTACTCGCGTCGATCAGCGTATTTGCGCTTGTCAACCGTTTGGTTCACACCTCCTTTCACAGCCGAGTGCTCTACCATTGAGCTACCGGGGAATGTAGTTATCTTAGTTTTTGTAGCTACGTAGCAATTTAGTTATTGTAGTCCAGCTAGTCCTGGTCTAACTGAATATTTAGTTTTCCACTGAGCGTCGTAACTATCTTACCAATTTCCTCTATTAGACTCAAATACTCCTGACCTTTCGACAAGCTCAAGGTCACCCTGAGAGGAGTCGAAGGGTGACATCGGTCCCCACAGCCACTTATTCAAGGAAGTCTTTCAGTTTGGCGCTGCGGGAAGGCTGGCGGAGCTTACTCAGGGTCTTGGACTCGATCTGCCTGATGCGCTCCCTGGTAACGCCGAAGACTCTGCCAACCTCCTCGAGAGTGCGGGGATGGCCATTCAGAAGCCCGAATCTCAATTCGATGACCTTTCTCTCCCGGTCATTTAAGCTATTTAGAACCTTCCTCAGCTGCTCCTGAAGGAGCCTGAAGGATGCCGCATCGAGAGGGACTATGGCCTCCTGATCCTCAATGAAATCCCCGAGCTGGCTATCCTCTTCTTCTCCAATGGGCGTCTCCAGAGAGACGGGCTCCTGGGAAATCTTCAGTATCTCCCTGACCTTTTCGGGGGACAAATCCATCTCCTTAGCTATCTCTTCGGGGGTCGGCTCCCGCCCGAGCTCCTGCAGAAGTTGACGCTGCACCCTGACCAGCTTGTTGATGGTCTCAACCATGTGGACGGGTATCCGAATAGTCCTCGCCTGATCGGCAATGGCTCGAGTGATCGCTTGCCTGATCCACCAGGTAGCATAGGTGGAAAATTTGTATCCCTTCCGATAGTCGAACTTCTCCACCGCACGAATAAGACCTAGATTACCCTCCTGTATCAGGTCAAGAAAGAGCATACCTCTTCCCACATATCGCTTGGCAATGGAAACGACCAATCTGAGATTGGCTTCGACCAGTTTTCTCTTCGCATTTTTCCCCTCTCGCTCAATACGCCGCAGATGGCGAATCTCTCTCCTGGTAAGATTGGTATTCTCCTCGAGTCTTTTTGCCGCTGCCTCGCCCGCCTCTATCTTTTTAGCCAACTCGACCTCCTGCTCGGCGGTGAGCAAGGGGACTTTCCCGATCTCCTTTAAATACATACGCACCGGATCATTGGTGACCGCCTTGATGGAGACGTCTAGCTCTCTCTCAAGCTCCTCATCGCCCTCCTCGCCTTTGACCTCCACCTCAGTATCCTCCACCACATCAACCACTTCAATTCCCTGTTCAGCCAGGTAAGAATAGACGTTCTCTATCTGCTCGGTGGTGAGATCGATCTCCTGTAAAGCATCGGCTATCTCATCCGAGGACAGAGCGCCTTTCTCCTTCCCCTTGATAATCAATTTTTTAACTTCCTCTATCTCCAGCTCTTTCAATTCCGATGTCATCTTTCAGCTCCGTTCAAGATGACCCTGAGCGTAGTCGAATGGGTCATTCCTCAACCTCCCTCCCTTCGACTTTGGCTCAGGGACCTTGAGCTTGTCGAAAGGTCGGAATGACCCCGCCTACGGCAGGGGAGACAAAAACTTTAAGCTCCTTGGAACGTATAAATTTACGTTCCCCGCAAATTCCTCTTCGCAGCCTCCAGTTGGAGTAATTCCTCAAAGAGAGCATCATACCGAGCGGGATTCGTAGTGGGACTCAACCGCTCCAACTTAGCTTTAAGACTATTTATTTGACGTTGAAGCTCGAATTCCTTGAGTTTGGATGAAAGTTCTTTAAAATATTCCCCGCCGTTGGCGGGGGGAAATAACGGTTCCATCATGAGTTTGGAAATCAATTTTTGGAGCCTCTCCGAGACGTTGGTGAGCAAATCAGCCACATCCCCGACTGGAGCCTTCTCATTCATTTGCCGCCTCAGAACCATGAACAACTCTCGGCAATCAGCGACAGTAAAATACTCCTCCCGCAATTCGGGAAGGTTTACGGCAATCGCCTCGGGGCAACGCAGCAAAAATTTGAGGACTTCCATCTCTGCAACTTCCTGAGCACTCAAACTAGTTCCAAAAGAAGCATCAACCGAGACGGTCTCTCTCGTCTTTGAACTGCCTTTTTTCAATTCAAGGAAAAGGGAGTCAAAGGAAACACTCAATCGCTGAGCTAGTTTTTTAAGGTATGTTTCCTGGGCCACCGCATCGGGCAAAGCAGCCACAATGGGCAAAGCTTTCCTAGACGCTTTGACTCGCTGCCTCAAATCCTCCAGATCATAATCGGCGAGTATTTGCTCGAGGCAAAAATCGACCAAGGGAACGGCTTTTTGTAAAAGATCTTCTAACTCATCTCTTCCACGGGTGGTGATGAAGTCCGCTGGATCAGAATCCGGCGGCAGGGAAGCTACAAAGATGTCCACCTCTGACTCTCCCAGCAGTTCCAGTCCTCTCTCCGCAGCAGTTTTACCCGCCGCATCGGCATCAAAAACCAGCACCACTTTGTCCGTGAAACGATTCAGCAAATGAAGGTGGTCGGAGGTAAAAGCCGTCCCACAGGTAGCCACAGTGTTCTTCATCCCCGCCTGGTAAAGAGAGATCACATCGGTGTATCCCTCCACCACCAATGCTTGTTCAGCTTTGACTATCTCCCCCTTCGCCCAGGACAACCCGTAAAGCGTCGAACTTTTATGATAAGTGGGATTCTCTGGGGAGTTCATATACTTTGGAGTGTCGCTCTCTCTTAACACCCTCCCCCCAAAGGCAATGGCTCTCCCTTTTATGTCAAAGATTGGGAACATCACCCGGGAACGAAAGCGATCGATGAGACGACGACCCTCTCTTTCGAGTGCCAGGCCAGTCTCCACCAGCTCATCTGCCTTAAATCCCTTCTTATAAAGATAATTTATGAGTCCATCCCTTCGGGGAAGAGCGTAGCCGAGCCTAAAGAACTCGATGATGCGCGGTCCATAGCCGCGACTCTTGAGATACTCTCGTGCCTCTCTGCCCTCCTCCGTCCTGGCCAGTATGTGATTGTAAAAATCCACCGCCTGCTGGTGGGCTTCGTAAAGCCGCGCCCGACGGGAGACAAGCTCCCTCTCCATCGCCGTCTGCTCAAAGCGAATCGTGTATCCCACCCGATCAGCCAAGGCCTTGGCCGCCTCTGGAAAATCCAGATTATCCATCTTCATGACGAAGGTAAAGACATTTCCGCCCTCCAAACACCCAAAACAATGATAGAGCTGCTTGACGGGGTCGACCATGAAGGAGGGTGTTTTTTCCTTGTGGAAGGGGCAAAGAGCCTTGAAGCTGCGCCCACTCTTCTTAAGAGTGACATACTCCGAGATAACTTCCACTATGTTATTTCTCTCCCTTATCTCATTTATATCCTCTTCTCTTATAAACCCAGCCATAATAATCCCTTGCCCTCACACATTGCTTTTGAAGATGGTGAAGTTCGCGGGGAACCAGTGGGGATCTTTCCATCTAGTTCAAGGGAGATTTAATGCTGTTATCTATTATACAACATCTCCACTAGCGAACAAGTGTTTGCTCAAGCAAAATTTGTGAGTACTTTTGTATTTTTCGACGAAGGTGGGGTAAAATCCTCCAAGGGGCCGCGTTGCTGGACAATTCAAAAACGTGGTCAAACCATCCAGGATTTGGGAATGGAAAACTCCTCGTATTTCCGAATGGCGTAGCGGTCGGTCATTCCAGCTACATAGTCACAGACCTTGATGGGAAGCTCTCGTTCATTCTCCACCCGGAACTCCTCGGGGAGCTCCCCGGGCCTCTCCAGATAATGATAGAAGAGCGACTTGACGACGATCTTTGCCTTGGGTTCCTCGGCTTTGGCAACACTGTCGGTGTAGACTCTCTGGAAAAGGAAGTCCCTCAGTTCATCCGCGGCTTTCTGAAATGGTTCGCTCAACCCGATTTTATCCTCGTCCATGCTCGAGATGATCATATCCATGACCATATTATTAACTCTTTTGCCGTGCGATCTCCCCAAGACCTCTACAGGGTGCGGGGGTAAATCACCGGTGGAGATGATCCCCCCTCTCACAGCATCGTCGATATCGTGATTTATATAAGCGATGCGATCGGCGATTCTGACTATCTCTCCCTCCAACGTACTCGGGAACTCCTCTTCAGTGTGACAGAGAATGCCATCCCTGACCTCCCACGTTAAATTGAGACCTTTGCCGTTGTACTCAATGCAATCAACGACCCGCAGGCTCTGCTCGTTGTGTTTGAAGACACGGGGAGCATCCCTCCAGCGATCATCC
>DNCG01000005.1 GCA_003491635.1 Actinomycetota bacterium | reverse complement strand
TTGGAATTTAGGATTGAGGGGTTTTACTGTCAACCAATAGACTCCCGACAACTTGGAGGGATGATGTTACCTAATTCAAGGGGGCATTTCGGGGAGTTTGGCGGGAAGTATGTGCCGGAGACGTTGATGCCGGCTCTTGCCGAGCTCGAGAAGGCTTATGAAAAATATAAGAAAGACAAGGCTTTTCAAAGGGAGCTCGACTCCTATCTGAGAGAGTATGCGGGTCGGCCCACGCCGTTGTACTTCGCCGGGGGGCTTTCTCGACATTACGGTGCCAGGATATATCTCAAGCGAGAGGATCTCTGCCACACCGGTGCCCATAAAATAAACAACACCATCGGTCAGGCTCTTCTAGCTAAAAGGATGGGCAAGTCGAGGGTCATCGCCGAGACCGGGGCGGGCCAGCACGGAGTGGCGACGGCGACGGTGGCGGCTCTCTTCGGCATGGATTGCCACATCTACATGGGTGAGGAGGATATAAAACGTCAGGCCTCCAACGTTTTGCGGATGAAGCTTTTGGGAGCGGAGGTCATTCCCGTCTCTTCGGGTAGCAAGACCCTGAAGGATGCCATGAATGAAGCCATTCGCGACTGGGTGACAAACGTCGAGAACACCTTTTACATGATAGGTTCGGTGGCCGGTCCTCATCCTTACCCGATGATGGTTCGGGATTTCCAAACGGTGATAGGTAGGGAAACGAGAAGACAAATTCAGAAGAAGGAAGGGGGAGACCCCGACTACATCGTGGCCTGTGTTGGCGGGGGAAGCAATGCCATCGGCATATTCTATCCTTTCCTTCATACTGAGACCAAGTTGATTGGAGTGGAGGCGGGAGGTCTGGGGCTTGAAACCGGTAAGCACGGGGCTTCTCTGACCAGGGGGAGCAAGGGCGTCCTTCACGGTTCCTTCAGTTATGTTCTGCAGGACGAGTATGGACAGATAAGGGAGGCTCACTCCATCTCGGCCGGTCTCGATTATCCGGGTGTTGGACCGGAGCACAGCTATTTCAAGGAGAAGGGACTCGTCCATTATGACACGATAGCAGACGACGAGGCTCTTAAGGCATTTCTTTTGCTTGCTAGTTCAGAGGGGATTTTGCCGGCACTGGAGTCGGCTCATGCCCTCGCCTATTTGGAGAAGATGGTGCTGAAGGGGACAGATGTTGTGATTGTCAACCTCTCCGGGCGAGGTGATAAGGATCTGGAGATCGTGAACAGCGTAATAGGTGAGGCGGTTGAGTAGGATCGAGGAGAGATTCGGGGAATTGAGGATTGAAAAAAGGGCGGCTGTAATCCCTTATCTCACAGCTGGGTTTCCCTCCCTTGATACCTCCGAGAGGATATTTCGGGCGCTGGCCGAGGCCGGTTCGGACATCATCGAGGTTGGTATCCCCTTTTCCGATCCTCTGGCTGATGGCCCCACCATTCAGCGATCATCGCAGATGGCTTTATCACAGGGGGTTACCACTGGGGATGCCCTCGGTATGATTGGACGACTGAGAGAGACTCTGGATAGCCCGCTGGTTGTGATGACCTATTATAATCTTTTCTACGCGTATGGTCTGAAAAGGTTTGTCGCCGATGCTGAAAAGGTGGGTGTGGATGGTGTTATCGTTCCCGATCTTCCTCCCGAGGAGGCGGGGGATTGGTTGAAGGCCGCATCGGGCAAGCTTGATACCATCTTTCTTCTGGCTCCCACGAGCACGAATGACAGGATCGAAAAGGTTGCCTTGGCATCCAAGGGCTTTATCTATTGTGTTTCTCTCACGGGAATAACGGGGGTCAGAGATGAGCTTTCCTTGGTATTGCCCGATTTCATCCGGCGGGTGAGGTCAAAGACGGACAAACCCCTGGCGGTTGGATTTGGCATCTCCACATCGGAGCAGGCCAAAGAGGTCGCCGGGATCGCCGATGGTGTTATAATAGGAAGTGCCTTGATCGATGTGATCAACAGAGAAAAAACCCAGAAAGAGCAGGTAGATAAGGCAAAAGGTTTCATTGAGGACATAAGGAGAGCGCTGGGAGGTTGACCGGTCAGCCGCCAATCGTGGGGGGGATTAATGCCCATAAGTGAGTGGTTTCATCGGAAAGAAAAGTATACTCGGGTTACTCCTCCATTAGAAAAGAGGGAGATTCCCGAAGGTACCTGCATCAAATGTGATGCCTGCGGTGGGGTCATCTTTCAAGGGCAACTGGAAAGAAATTATCGAGTTTGCCCTAAGTGTGATTTTCATTTTCAACTCTCTTCCTGGGATCGGATAAGCCTCCTGACGAACGAGAATAGTTTTTTGGAACTTGACTCCCATCTTATCTCGGAGGACCCTCTCAATTTTGTGGCTGCTAAATCTTATCCTGAAAATCTTAGCCAGGCCAGGGAGAAAACGGGTCTGGGGGAAGCGGTGATTACCGGAGAGGGCCAGTTGGATGATCACAAAATAGCCCTGGCGGTAATGGATTTTGGATTCATCGGTGGAAGTATGGGTTCGGTAGTGGGGGAAAAAATTACGCGGTTGGTGGAGAAGACGACCAGAGAGAAGACCCCCTTAATAATCGTTTGTTCTTCCGGTGGAGCACGGATGCAGGAAGGGATGCTTTCACTAATGCAGATGGCTAAAACCTCCGCAGCTTTAGCAAAGTTGCACGAGGTGGGTGTTCCATATATCTCTGTTCTTACCCATCCGACGACGGGGGGCGTTACGGCGAGCTTTGCCACCTTAGCCGATGTTATTCTCGCCGAAAAAAATGCTTTGATTGGCTTCGCTGGACCACGGGTCATTGAACAGACGATTAAACAGAAACTCCCAAAAGGTTTTCAAACTTCTGAGTTTCTGTTGGAGCACGGGATGGTGGATATGGTGGTTCATCGGAAAGACCTTAAGGCAACCATCTCTAAGCTGCTGGATTTCTTCGTTGGATAGTTGAGAGTTAGCTGTTCAATAGGGGTGTGCTTTGAACATGGCTAGATATGTGATGGACTTCGAGAGGCCATTGGTGGAACTGGAGTCCAGACTGGAAGAGTTGAAGAAATTACGGGCTGCTGGCCAGCCCGATATCGCTGAGGAGATTGAATATCTTGAGAAGCAGATCAGGAAGCTGCACCAAAAGATCTACTCCTTTTTGACTCCCTGGCAGAAAGTGCAGGTTGCCAGGCATCCGGATCGGCCTCGCACCTTGGATTACGTGGGTTTAATCTTCACCGATTTTGTGGAGTTTCATGGGGATAGGTTATTTAAAGACGACCCGGCTATTTTAGGAGGCCCCGCTTTTCTGGATCATCAGAGGGTAATGATCGTTGGTCACCAGAAGGGAAAGGATACCAAGGAGAATATCGCTCGAAACTTTGGAATGCCTCACCCAGAAGGGTATCGAAAGGCGCTGAGG
>DNCG01000032.1:12500-14828 GCA_003491635.1 Actinomycetota bacterium | reverse complement strand
CGGTGGATAGGGACCGAACTGTCTCACGACGTTCTAAACCCAGCTCGCGTACCGCTTTAATTGGCGAACAGCCAAACCCTTGGGACCTGCTTCAGCCCCAGGATGCGATGGGCCGACATCGAGGTGCCAAACCTCCCCGTCGATGTGGACTCTTGGGGGAGATAAGCCTGTTATCCCCGGAGTACCTTTTATCCGTTGAGCGACGGCCATTCCACACTGAGCCGCCGGATCACTAGGTCCTGCTTTCGCACCTGCTCGACTTGTATGTCTCGCAGTTAAGCTCCCTTCTGCCCTTACACTCTACACGCGATTGCCAACCGCGCTGAGGGAACCTTTGAGCGCCTCCGTTACCGTTTAGGAGGCGACCGCCCCAGTCAAACTGCCCACCTGACACTGTCCGATAGCCGGCTAACGGCTTACCGTTAGAACCCCACTACACCAAGGGTGGTATCTCAAGGTTGGCTCCACCCCAGCTAACGCCGGGGTTTCTCAGCCTCCCACCTATCCTGCACATGATACAGCAAAGTCCAATATCAAGCTGCAGTAAAGGTTCCGGGGTCTTTCCGTCCTACCGCGGGTAACTCGCATCTTCACGAGTAATACAATTTCACCGAGTCCCTCGTTGAGACAGCGCCCAAGTCGTTGCGCCATTCGTGCAGGTCGGAACTTACCCGACAAGGAATTTCGCTCAGTTCTGTTACTTGGTGACCCAGCATTGAAAGCTAGGCGGGTCAGTCATTTTTGCTGACCTCCCCATATCGCTATGAGGCTCGGACTGTATCTTCCGAGGCACTCAGAGCGCTGAGTGCTCGGTTCGGCGTACAGTCTCTGAGGATCCTAAGAACCTGGAGGGCTTCTTGTGATTCATCGTCTGCACTATTCGAGCAATTTGAGTTAAGCCTTCTTGCGTTAAATGTCGTCCTTCCGCAATTAACTCAATGATGGCAACGAACCTCTCGAACTCTTCTCTCTTCGAAGTCTTCAAGAGATTAGCTTCAAAAAAGGGTATTACCTTTTCCTGAAAATCGCTTAAGCTTCTTACGCAGAATCGGTAAATGTGCTCTCGGTGATTGTCTTTCCTTTTGTTCACGTAAATCCGACCGCATTCGAAGAACTTTTTAAGTTCCTCTAAAGCGGTGAGACTCTTTTCGCCTTGTGTTACCACGAACTCTGGAAAGACCTGCCAGCCAAGAGCCATTGTCCGATTTCGCTGGATAGCCACCGAAAAGGTTCCTTCTCCATCAACAAACCCGACAACCCATCCAATAGTTCTTAGTCTTTCCTGCTGATTGTCTGCACTCATCGCTTTGTCACCTTAGGTTATCAACCGCTTGTTCTTATTATAGAACGAGTGTTCGATAACGTCAAGGTAGCGTGAGATACTTTACCCCTTTTAGAGGACAGATTTCCCAGCATATGGCCGAATTTTACTAAGGCTAGCAGCAACTAACCTTAGGACCGTTATAGTTACGGCCGCCGTTTACCGGGGCTTAGATTTGGTGCTTCTCCTTCGACAAGCTCAGGATAACACCTCCTCGTAACCTTCCGGCACCGGGCAGGCGTCAGCCCCTATACGTCGTCTTACGACTTAGCAGAGACCTGTGTTTTTAGTAAACAGTCGCTTGGGCCATTTCACTGCGACCCCTTCGCGCTCACCCCGCCAGAGGCGGGAATCACACTAATGGGGTACCCCTTCTCCCGAAGTTACGGGGTCATTTTGCCGAGTTCCTTAACGAGGGTTCTCTCGATCGCCTTAGTATCCTCTACTCGCCCACCTGTGTCGGTTTGGGGTACGGGCACCGAATTGCTCGCTAGAGATTTTTCTCGGCAGTGTGGGATTGATCACTTCGCCTAAAGCGGCTCGTCATCACACCTCAGGGTTTGAATACCGAAACGGATTTGCCTATTCCGGCCCCCTACGTGCTTGAACGCGGACGACCAACGCCGCGATGATCTACCCTCCTGCGTCACCCCATCGCGTCTTTATCGCAACTCAGTGGTACTGGAATATTAACCAGTTATCCATCGCCTACGCCTTTCGGCCTCGGCTTAGGTCCCGACTGACCCTGGGCGGATTAACCTTCCCCAGGAAACCTTGGGCTTACGGCGGACGGGTTTCTCGCCCGTCTCTCGCTACTTATACCGGCATTCTCTCTTGTCTGCAGTCCACCACACCTCGCGGTGCAACTTCATCCCGCAGACAATGCTCCCCTACCCCGAGCACTCAACGCATTGAGTGCTCGGCCGCAGCTTCGGTGATGAGCTTGAGCCCCGTGAATTTTCGGCGCAGAATCACTCGACCAGTGAGCTATTACGCACTCTTTAAAT
>DNCG01000032.1:0-7500 GCA_003491635.1 Actinomycetota bacterium | reverse complement strand
TCCTCGACGCTCAACCTCACCCTTTTCCCCTCCTCCCTGCGAAATGCGGAAAAATCTTATCACAGTCCCCTCAGGTCTGTCTACGCACCAATGTGGTATAATTCACAACGAACTCAGATGAGCAGAATCAGAAAGCTGAGAGTTAAAAACAGGAGAAAAAAAACACTTATCTTAAGGGTTGTCGGACTAATCGTCCTCATCATGGCCCTTGCTATCGCCCTTCCCTTTTTCGGGATTCTAGTTGCTTGTGCAAAGGATATCCCGCGGCTTGAGAGCCTAACGAGTCCCCAAAGCGCTCAAACATCAAAGGTCTACGCCTCCGATGGAACACTCATAACAACCTTCCACGCCGAACAGCATCGAATCGTCGTTCCCCTCTCCAAAATCCCCTTGAAGATGCAGCAGGCGGTCGTCGCCGTGGAGGACGAAAGATTTTACCAACACCGAGGAGTCGATCTCGAGGCCATCGCCAGAGCAATGGTAGTGAATTTACGCAGCGGGAGAGTTGTGGAGGGCGGCAGCACCATCACCCAACAATACGTGCGAAACGCCTTCATTACCCCGGAGAAGACGCTTCAGAGAAAGATCAAGGAGGCAGTTCTAGCCTACCAGGTGGAGGGAACGTACTCAAAGAAGGAAATACTCGAAAAGTACCTGAACACCATCTACTTTGGGCATGGCTGCTATGGCATAGAGGCGGCCGCAGAGACGTTCTTCGGCAAAAAATCCAAGAAACTGAATCTCCCGGAATGCGCCCTATTGGCCGGGGCCGTAAAATCGCCCAGCCACTACTCCCCGTATACCCATCCCGAAAGAGCAAAAAACCGCCGTGATCTGGTCCTCAAGATGATGGTTAAACAGGGCTATATCACCCAAGAAGGGGCCAACGAGGCCATCGCTACACCCCTCGAGGTCCAGGAAATCAAGGAGGAGGAAATTCCCGCCGCCTACTTTGTGGAATACGTCAAACAAACCCTGATCGACAAATATGGTGCCAACGCCGTCTTCAAGGGAGGGCTACGCATCTACACCACACTGGATCTAAAGATGCAACGATACGCCGAAGAAGCACCAAAGGCGATTTTGGACAGGGAAGATGACCCCAGCGCCGCCATCGTGGCCATAGACCCAAAAACCGGCTGCATAAAGGCCATGGTCGGGGGGAAGGACTTCAAAACCGAAAAATTCAACCTCGCTGTTCAGGGAAAGCGTCAGGCGGGCTCCTCTTTCAAAACCTTCGTCCTGGTTACCGCAATCGAAAAGGGTATCTCCCCAAACAAGATGTACGAATCCGGACCCGTGACCTTTCAAATCCCTGGCAGCAAACCCTGGCACGTGGGGAACTACGTTGAAGGCAGCGGCGGTCCCCCGATGACATTAAGGGAGGGAACGATCAAATCAGTCAACTGCGTCTATGCCCGGCTAATGATGGAAGTGGGAGCAAAAAATGTCGTCGAGGTGGCTAAGAAAATGGGGATCACTTCGCATCTCGATCCCTATCCCGCCATAGCCCTGGGTGGACTGCGGGTTGGCGTCTCCCCCCTGGAGATGGCCTCGGCATTCGGTACGCTGGCCAATATGGGAGTTCACTGCGAGCCCATCGCCATCTTAAAGGTCACGGATGCCGACGGAAAAATTCTGGAGAAGAACAAGGTGAAAGAAAAGACGGTCCTCAAGCCGGGTACCGCATATCTCGTCACGGACATACTCCAGGATGTAATCCGAGCCGGAACGGGACGAAGAGCAAATATCGGGCGACCAGCGGCTGGAAAGACCGGTACGGCCCAAAACTATCAGGACGCCTGGTTCGCGGGGTATACCCCGGACCTTTCCTGCGCCGTTTGGGTTGGCTACCCTAAGGGGCAGATCCCCATGAGAAATGTCCACGGCATACAGGTCTTCGGAGGCTCTTTCCCCGCCCAGATTTGGGCTCGCTTCATGTCCAAGGCACTTGAAGACACGCCCCCATCGAAGTTTGCCCTTCCCAAGAAGGATCTGGTAAGCATGATGATCTGTGCCGATACCGGGCTCCTCGCCAGCCCTTACTGTCCCAACGTAACCACCGGTCTCTTCACTAAAGGGACACAGCCCGAAGAACATTGTAAGATCCATCAGGGTGTCGCCGTTCCCAACGTCGTGGGAATGGAAGCGGATGAAGCAAAGATGGCATTGGAAAATCTGAGCCTCGTCGTCAACCAGATCAACCTTGTGAAAGCAAGCATCCCCATAGGACAGGTATTCGACCAGAATCCAGCCCAGGGAATGGTGGTCCCACCGGGTTCGATGGTAGACATCACCGTGAGCAGCGAGCCACCTCCCGTTCCACCCGTGGCCTATTTCACCTACACCAAATCGGGCCTCACGGTGAATCTGGATGCTTCCGGCTCATACGACCCCGAGAGGGGACCGTTAATCTACAGCTGGGATCTGGATGTCTCGGATGGAATCCAGCAAAATGCAACGGAGGTGACGATCTCACACACCTATACACCACCGGGTGGCACCTATACAGTCACACTGACCGTCACCAATAGCAAGGGAACAAAGTCGAGGACCAGTCAAAAAATAGCCGTTCCCTAGCGAGACACAAAAGATTATTCGCCGCCGGATAGGCGACTCACTCTATCCAGACCGGAACAGGTAAGGATCTTTAAACCTTTCTCTTCCAACTTATCCAGAAAGAGATTGAGCCCGATGGCATCGCTGGCCACATGTCCAGCAATGACCACATTGATGTGATGCTCCTCCGCCTTCTTGCGCAATTTGTCTCCCATGTGCATGCCGACAAGGGTTCCCACACCGGCATCGGCTAGCTTCTCCATAATCTCCTCAGGTCCCTCGGTGCCCCCCGTCATATCCACCATAATCCTTCCCGACCTCTTATTTTCATCGCCAACAAGAATAGTGGGGCCAACCCCCTCTTTGGCAGCCGCTTTATATTCAGATATCTTCTTGAGCTCCTCAACGATGTCCTTAAGAGCATAAGGTTTCTTTTTGTCGAAAAGCTTCTGTAGATAGGAAGTGACAAGGTTGTCAGCGGGGGTGTGAACACTCATGAAAGCAAGGTTGAGGAGACGAGCTACATCCACCGCCCTCCGGTGATTGAGTGGAAGAAGATGTCGAAAAACCTCCTTCACCCGCCGATCAATAAGGACATCCCCAATATTTATGGGCACCCCTTGCTTGTGCCAGAGATCCGCTTGCATGAGCATGACATCGGGCAGGGCAGCCAAGGCCTTCCCCTCCGGGTGATGAGCAAGAAGAAGATTTATCCCCTCACCCCCTTGGTTTAACCTATCGGCCAGCAAAGCTTCCTCAGCCTCGAGATCAATCCCCGAAAGGACACCAGTGACCTTGAGTTCTGGATCGCCCCAGAGGATCCGGGTGTCCGAATAGGGGTTGGTGAGCTTCTCAAGATCAAAAAACTCCTTCTCTTCCTCCTTCATCTTCTCATATTTTTCCCTCGTTCGAGCGAGGACATTCTCCGCCTCTTTCTTCCCTCGCGGATCAGCCTCCATGCCCAACTTCACAGCTAGTTCATAAATCTCTTTCAGTTTCATCTATGCGCCTCCTTTTCAATCCCCCGCCATAGGCGGGGTCGTCCCACCACAAATATTCTACTTCCTGGAAACAAACTCGTTGCCCCCGATATAATACCTCAACAAATCATCTTCGGCGACAGAGATGCCAATCCTCTTCGAGGATTTTATCAGAAATGGTCTTTCTTGTCCATAGGCACAAATGAATAATTTTCCCTTGGTCAGATCGGTTCCGTTATGGGAAAAATTTATGCCCACCGCCAAAATAGGCTTCGGTCTCCACAATCCTTCCCGACACCGTTCCCTCGGGAAGGCAATGGACCAGCACCTTGCCCAAGAGATCCCGAGCAACCATCTTGGTGTCTCTCGCGTAAAAGTTCTTTTTCAAAGGAATCATTCGTCCTCTACCCTCATCAGATGCCCAATATCGCTATTCGTTATTCGGAATTAGTTATTCGGTATTCGGAATTCGTTATTAGGAATTCGTTATTAGGAATTTGTTTGCCCTTGCTAATTCCGAGTTTCGAATTTCTAATTACGAGTTTCGAATTCCTAATTCATAATTTTGAGTTTCGAACTGGTCCCTGACCCATGACCCTTGACCCCTGGCAACTACTTCCTCAGCATTTTCATCAACCTGTCGATCGGATAGGTATTCAGAACATCCTCGGACTCCAGGCAACCGCGTTGGGCGGTGACCACACCATACTTTATATAAGGAAGCTGTCCCGCCCCATGAGCATCAGTTCCGATGATGAACTTACAACCGAACTCTTCTTTGGCCTGTTTAAGATGATCGTCCTTTAAATCAAGCCGATCGGGGAAGGAGTTCAACTCCAAGAAAGTTTCGGTCTCGGCGGCAACCTTAAAGACCAACTCCATATCGAGAGGATAGGGATCACGCTTGCCCAATATCCGCCCGGTGGGATGACTGATGGCATGGATATAGGGATTTTCCATAGCCTTTAAGAGCCTTCTGGTCAGCTGTTCTTTAGATTGCCCAAACCCCCAATGAATCGAGGCAGTGACCAGGTCGAACTGGGCCAAAATTTCCTCGGGATAGTCGACAGCTCCATCGTTTTCGATGTTCAGCTCCACCCCATTTAAGACGGTAAAGTTTGGGGTTTCCTCGTTCACCCTTTTTACCTCCTGAAGCCTTTTCTCCACATCCTTGAGCTCCATGCCCCCGGCCACCTTGAGACGCGCAGCATGATCACAAAGACCAAGATATTCATAGCCCAGCTTTCGGGATTCCTCTACCAACTGCTCGATCCTGCTTGAGCCATCGCTCCAGATCGAGTGGACGTGCAGATCACCCCGTATATCCTTGAGCTCAATGAGTTTCGGCAGCCGGTGCCCCAAGGCCGCCTCCACCTCACCCTTGTTTTCTCGTAATGTGGGAGGCATATAGTCCAGACCCAAGATACGGTAGATGTCTTCCTCCTTCTCGCCACCGAGCCGCTTGCCCATTGCTACCTCGAATATCCCATATTCGCTGATCTTAAGCCCTTTCTTCTTGGCAATCTCGCGGAGGCGAATATTGTGCTCTTTCGAACCCGTAAAATACTGAAGGGCAGCTCCATAGGATTCCGAGGCCACCACCCGCAGATCGACTTGAAGGCCACTCTTCGTGATTATACTGCACTTCGTCTCACCTTTGGCCAGAACCTCGGCAGTCTCGGGGAGATGGCAAAAAACCTCCGCTACTTTCAGGGGCTCGTTGGAGCCGACGAGGATATCGATATCGCCGATTGTCTCCTTCATCCTCCTCAGGGAACCGGCCATATCCACACCCTTCACGAAGGGATATTTCCTGAAATCGCTCACGATCTTCTCGGCGATGCCGTGGGCCTCAAAAAGCAAGATCCTCTCTCGACTTCGTTGAAAAAGTTGAATTCCTCGAAGGATGTTTTCCTCAGTCTTCGCCCCCATACCTCGAAGGGGAGCTATTCGATGCGCTTCAATAGCCCCAAGAAGTTCCTCAATGGTGGTTATCCCAAGCTCTTCGTAGAAGATCTTGGCCTTCTTGGGGCCAACGCCCGGGACCTGCATGAGGTCGAGGAGAGATGGGGGAACCTTTTCCTTCAGCTCCTCGTAGAAAATAAGTCGTCCGGTCCCTAGAAGTTCTTCAACTTTCTCCGCGATACTTTTCCCCACACCCCGAATGTCTTTCAGGCGATTTTCCCGCCAGACCTTATTTATGTCCTCGGGGAAACTGCGGATGGCATTGGCCGCCCTATGATAAGCCTGGATCTTGAAGGATATCTCGCCCTGGATGTCGAGCATGTCTCCAATTTCATCGAGTATGTCTCCAACCCGTTGATTATCCATAGCAGACACCACCGCAACTACCCTCAAGAGGCATCGCTATTTCATCAAAATTTCAGTATTCCCGAAATGCGAAAGTGGCACCATCCATCAGATGGCCGCGTCGAACCTCTAGTGGGCCCTTAGCCACTTTTCCTCCTCAGCGATGAGCTTCGCAGCTATCCCGAACTGCTCCCGAACACGATTGGAAGACGTTCCACCCTGGCTGATCTTGGACTCCACCGAATTCTCAACCTTTACAATCTCAAATATGTCCTCGTCGAATTGAGGGGAAAACTTGCGATAATCCCCCAGATTCAGCTGGTCAAACGAGCAACCCTTCTCAAGGCAAAAGCTCACTATCTTACCTACCACCTCATGAGCTTCCCTGAAGGGGAGCCCCTTTCCCGTCAAATAATCGGCCATGTCGGTCGCGACGAGATAGCCCCTTTCCGTGGCCATCTTCATCTTCTTTGGATTCGGTTTCAAAAAAGCAAGCATCCCGGTAAAGACCTTCAAGGTCATCTTCACGGTATCGACGGCATCGAACAAAGCTTCCTTGTCCTCCTGGAGATCGCGATTGTAAGCAAGTGGTAGGCCCTTGAGGACAGTGAGCATACCCATCAAATGGCCGAAGACGCGACCGGATTTGCCCCGAATCAGCTCGGCCACATCCGGGTTCTTCTTCTGAGGCATGATACTGGAACCGGTGGTATAGGCCTCGTCCAATTCGATGAAGCCAAACTCCTCCGTGGACCACAGAACGAGCTCCTCGCAAAACCTGCTCAAATGAACCATCAACAACGAAGCGACGGCCAGAAAGTCCACGACAAAGTCGCGGTCGCTCACGGCATCCAGGCTGTTCTCACCAACCTTATAAAAACCAAGCTCTTTCGCAACGAACTCCCGATCGATAGGAAAAGAGGTACCCGCCAAAGCTCCGGAACCCAATGGCATCGAATCCATCCACTTATAGCAACATTTCAACCGCTTGAAGTCCCGTTGAAACATGAAAAAATAAGCCATCAAATGGTGGGAAAAGAACACCGGTTGTGCCCTTTGAAGATGCGTATATCCGGGCATAATGATACCGATGTTTTTCTCCGCCAATTCAAGGAGAACTTGCTGCAAACCGACCAGAAGGTTACCCACGGTCAATATCTCGTTTTTTAGGAAGAGGCGCAGATCGGTAACGACCTGATCGTTCCGACTCCTGGCGGTGTGAAGTTTGCCTCCAATGGGACCAATTTTTTCAATCAGAGCCCGTTCAATGGCCATATGGATATCCTCATCTGCGATGTCGAAGGAAAACTTTCCCTCCTTGATATCCCTCTCGATCTCCCTCAGTCCGTTCACCATTTTGCTCGCTTCATCGCGGGAGATTATCCCACACTTGGCAAGCATATTTGCATGGACAATGCTTCCCCGGATATCGCACTTATAGAGGCGACGATCGAAGGGTAGAGAAGCCGTGTACTCCTCGACCAACTCGTCCGTTTTCTTCTTAAAACGTCCACCCCAGAGTTTCATCTATACCTCCTCGTTAGCTGCCAGCTTGACAGCTCGGCTGATGGCTCGCTCACTATCGTTCGCTCGATGGCCCGGCCTTACGGCCTCGATAGCTGATAGTAAAAGCCATCTGCCATCTGCCATC
>DNCG01000102.1:2853-4875 GCA_003491635.1 Actinomycetota bacterium | reverse complement strand
GGGAGATTAGGATTTTGGATTTAGAGGTTTTACTCCCGACTGACGACTCATTGTCTCTGAACTCAAAGCTCTAAGCTATGAGGGATTTGTATGAGGGTTTTACTGATTGAGCCACCATTTGAGAGATTGATGGATTTTTATCGGGATTATTTTCCCATCGGATTGGGATATCTGGCCACTGTTCTACGTGATGCGGGACACCAGGTAAAGATATACGATGCTGAACATAGTCCCCGGGCTGTCTATCTCAGTTATACTACCAGGGCCGAGCGATACGATGCTTTTCTCAAGGCCATCCACGATCCTGAGCATGGGGTCTGGCAAGAAGCCAGCGATGTTGTAAGGGAGTTTCAACCGGATTTGGTTGGTCTATCGGTGATGACCGTCAAATACGCGGCGGCTCTGAGGCTGGCTAAGCTCTGCAAGGAGTTTGATGAGAATATCTATGTGGTGATGGGAGGACCTCACCCCACAATCCAACCAGAGAAGGTTTTGAACGATTCCCCTGTGGACTTCGTCGTTCGTGGTGAGGGGGAGAAGGCTCTTCTGGAGTTGGTTGAATCTCTTGGGTCCGATGGGGATTTTACGAAAGTGAAGGGCCTATCCTATAAAAAGAATGGAGAGTTTATTCACAACGAGCTCTCCCAGGTTATTCAGAGCCTGGATGATATTCCCTTCCCGGCCAGGGAACTCCTTCACCGAGTGGAAACCTATTCCTCGGAGGATATGGGTCTCATGATGACCAGTCGAGGTTGCCCCTTCCAGTGTACCTATTGTTCGACGAGGAGCATGTGGGGAAGGCGGGTCAGGTTCAGATCCGTGGACAACGTTGTTGAGGAGATAAAGCATATCATGAGCACCTATGGTGTGAGACAGATTACTTTCGAGGATGACTCTTTCACTGTGGATCGAGAGAGAGCCCTTGAGCTCTGTGATCGAATGAAAAGCGAAGGTATCGATGTGAGTTGGTCGGTTATCACCCGCATCGATTTAATCGACGATGAGTTACTGGCCAAGATGAAAAGGGCGGGTTGTAATCATGTGCGTATCGGGGTTGAATCCGGGAGCGAAAGAGTTCTGAAGGGTATAAAGAAAGGTATAACACCGGAGCAGATTCGCAAGGGTGCCGAGCTACTGCGAAAGCACCGTCTATACTGGTCAGCTTATTTCATGATCGGTCTTCCCATGGAGGAGAGGGAGGACATCCTGGCCTCTTTGAGGTTGATGGGGGAGATTAACCCGACATACGCTACTTTGAGTGTGTACACCCCCTACCCGGGAACGGAACTCTTTGACAGGGTGGTTAAGGCCGGTTTGGCCTCATACGATATGGATTGGAGCAGGGTTTCTCACCACAGTCCCCACAATTATTTCACCGAGAAAATCCCCAAAAAGGAGTTTGAGGAGATCTTATCCCAGGTCTCCAGGGAATTTGATAAGCATAACGGGCGCCTGATGGCTCTCATTGCGAAGGCCAATTCCAAGAGCAGGACCTATTTGAATGAACCCAAGAAGTTTCTTCAGGATGCGAAGAGATTTTTATACTGGTCTGGCATCTTGAAGTTTCCCTCAGAGCGATCCTAGGACTCGTTGGAAAAACCAAAGAAAGCTGTATTATAATATGGTTTTACAAGATTGTAGTCCGAGCTTTAATGAGGTTGCGATGCCCAAACCCAGTCAGATATACAACCCCAAAAAACCGCTAATCTGGACGGCTGTCCTGGTTCTTTCCGACACCTTGATGATAGTGTCGGGTTTTTGGTTTGCTTATTATCTCCGTTTTGTGAGCGATTTATTGCCCTTGAAGCACCCCACGCCCTATGCGGTTCAGATGCACGCCACCATAATTTTTAGACTCATCCCCTTCTGGCTCCTCATCTTCTACTTTTACAGATTGTATGACTGGCGTTATCTCTGGCGGGTGTCGGGGGAAGCGGCTCGAGTGGTCAATGCCGTTACTTTGAGCATCCTGGCGGTGATGGTGGGGACATTTTTGGGAAAGGATACGGCGATGTCCCGTGC
>DNCG01000102.1:0-2687 GCA_003491635.1 Actinomycetota bacterium | reverse complement strand
CTCATCGTCAGATCGGTCGTCAACTGGTATCACAGGCGGGGGGTTTATGTGACCAGGATGCTCATCGTGGGAGCAAATGAAGAAGGAAAGAACATCGCCGAACAGGTTCAGCGATTCCCGGCTTTGGGTTTGAAGGTGATCGGTTTCGCGGATGATAAAGAGTCCAAGGGCAAGGAAGTTTTACCCGGTTTGGCGGTTCTTGGGGAGACAAAAGAGCTTCCCTCGCTTGTTTCTGAGGGTGACATTGATCTTCTTTTGCTGGTTTCCACAGCCCTATCTCACCAGCGTTTGGCGGAGATCGTTCAGAGTTTGGACGAGGTGGAAGTGGACATCCAGATGTCCGCTGGTCTCTTCGAGATGGTGGCCTCCCGAATAGCGGTGAGGGACATCGGTGGTATCCCCATCCTTCAGCTGAGCAAAGTTCGCCTGAAAGGATTGAACCTGGTCATAAAGACCATTTTCGATTACATTCTGGCCACATTGGGATTGATCATTCTTTCACCCTTCCTTTCATTTATGGCCATTCTGGTCAAACTCACCTCTCGGGGTCCCGTCTTCTACTTGCAGCCCAGGGTTAGTCAGGATGGTAGGGTTTTTAGTATGTACAAGTTTCGGACGATGGTTGCGGATGCGGAGAAGGAGACCGGTCCGGTCTGGGCAAGTGAGGGCGATCCACGAAGAACACCCCTGGGGCGTTTTTTGAGGAAATACAGCCTGGACGAGTTACCCCAGCTCTTCAATGTCCTTAAAGGGGAGATGAGCCTGGTCGGTCCAAGGCCGGAGAGGCCCGTCTTTGTTAAGGAGTTTAATCAATCCATTCCCCGCTATACGGCCCGTCATCGGATCAAGGTGGGGATGACCGGTTGGGCTCAGGTCAATGGTTTGAGGGGGAATACTCCTCTGGAGGAGAGGGTTAAATTCGACAATTTTTACATCGAGAACTGGTCTCTTCTTCTCGATATTGAGATTTTGGTTCGCACTTTCTTTAGAATATTCACGGAGAAACACGCGTATTAGAAACTCGGAATTAGGAATTCGAAATTAGAAATTCGGAATTAGAAAAAGCTGAACGAATAACGAATTCCGAATTGCGAATAACGAATAACGAGGATGTGTTGATGTTTAGGCAAAAAGAGACACCGATTAGGATAAGGCGAAGATTCTGGACTTTTGTTCTGCTTATTTTGGATGCGGCGATGATGGCACTCTCTCTTCGCCTCGGTTATTTCCTGCGCTTCGAGGGCAAGCTTTTACCCTTCGATCCTTATGTTATTCCTCCCGTTTCTTCGTTGTTTTATACATGCCTCGTCTATCTCTTCATTCCTCTTCTCCTGGTCATCTTCTTCTTTTACAGACTTTACGATTGGGATCATCTCTTGGGAGGATCCGGCGAGTACACGCGGGTGGTCTCCGCGACGACCATGGGGCTATTTGCGGTGGTGATTGTGAGTTTCATGTTTAAAGCCCCGACCATCGCACGTGGTTGGTTGCTCTTGGTGTGGTTCTTCTGCTGTGGCCTGATCGTAGGGGCGCGCTTCTTATTCAGAAGAATAATTTATTGGCAGCGGAAAAGAGGTATTGCCTCGAGCAGGTTGCTAATCGTTGGGGCTAATGAGGAGGGGAAGACCATCGCCGAACAAATTCTAAAAAGCCCCACCGCCGGGCTAAAAATTGTGGGTTTCGCCGATGATAAGTTCTCTGCCGTTGGCGGAGAGGTCTGTTCGAATCCCAACGGGAGCTGTGCTGCTCGGGTGATCGGAAGAACCTCGTCTCTTTCCAAATTGATCGAGGATAACAGAGTAGAATCGATAGTTTTTGCTTCTTCCGCCTTCTCTCAACAGCGGATTACGGAGATGATTCAATCTCTGAGAGGATATGCGCTCGATATTTATCTCTCCTCGGGTCTTTTTGAAATATTGCTTTCACGAGTGATGGTCAAGGAGGTGGGAGGTATTCCTCTGGTTGGGATCAAGAGCATTGCCCTTTCCACTCTGGATCTCGCCCTGAAGACGCTCTTTGATTTTACCGTTGCCCTGGTGGCGATCGTCTTACTTTCTCCGCTGCTTCTGCTGATAGCTGTTTTAATCAAGCTCACCTCCCCCGGGCCGGTGTTGTATGTTCAGAGGAGGGTTAGTAGGGGTGGGGAAACCTTCACTTTTTATAAATTCCGGACCATGTGTGCGGGAGCCGAGGAGATGTTACCTGAATTGCAGGCGTACAACGAAGCCGACGGATTAATCTTTAAGATGAAGAACGACCCCCGGGTAACAAAAGTGGGAAGGTTTTTGAGAAGATACAGCCTGGACGAGCTGCCCCAGCTTTTCAATGTCCTCAAGGGAGAGATGAGTCTCGTCGGTCCCAGGCCCCCCGTTCCTTCGGAGGTTGAAAGATACAATGATTGGCATTTGAAAAGGCTGGATGTTACCCCTGGGATGACGGGACTCTGGCAGGTTAGTGGGAGAAGCAGCCTCTCCTTCGACGAGATGGTAAAATTGGATTTATTCTACATCGAGAACTGGTCGCTCACTTTTGACATCAAGATATTGCTGATGACAGTAAAAGCTGTACTCTCCGGAACAGGAGCATACTGACGGAATTAGGAATTAGGAACTCGGAATTCGGAATTAGGAAGAGCTAAACGAATAACCAATTTCTAATAACAATTTAACTTTTGCGTTTTTAAAACT
>DNCG01000097.1 GCA_003491635.1 Actinomycetota bacterium | reverse complement strand
CAGAGAGTTTGTTGAGAAGGGGATCGTGCGGGATCCTAACACCCACAAAGCGATACTCATCCATCTCTGGAATTTTTTTGAAGAAGGCGGTTTCATCGTAAAAGGGTTGATTTTCTCCCCCATCTTGGGAGCAAAGGGGAATATTGAATTCTTTTTTCATCTCTCTTTGAATGGCGGGGAGCCAACCGCGGCAGAAGAGATCGCGGAGCGGGTGAGTTGGGTTGTGGATGAGGCTCACCATCTTTTGAGAAAGAAGGCTCCTGGAAGGGTTGGTGAGGGATGAGAAGTGTTGCCATCGTGCCTCATCTTGAGAAAAAAGAGGCCGTCTCTCTAATGAGAGAGCTCATGGAGTGGTTTTTCGAGCGCCACGTAGAGATTAGGCTACCCGCCGAAGATGCCTCGGTTCTTGGCCATCCCGAACTGGGTTTTCCGGAGGAGCGGGTCACGGAGGAGGTCGATTTTATTGTTGTTTTGGGTGGAGATGGAACTATCCTCCGAACGGTCAGGTTGCTCAAGGGTAGAGATGTTCCCATCCTCGGGGTGAACCTGGGCAGATTTGGTTTTCTCACGGAGGTTGAAGTCTCTCAACTCCATTTCGCTCTTTCCAGAATCCTGGATGGCAAATTTTGCCTGGAGAAGAGGATGATGCTGGAGTGCGAGGTGTTCTCCGGTAATGAGGTTGTCAGCAGGCAGTTGGCCCTCAATGAAGTGGTATTGGGGGGAGGAGGGCGGCAAAGGCTTCTTGAATTCGATGTCTATATCAACGGAGAACCCTTTAGCCGATATGCTTCCGATGGACTTATCATTGCCACTCCGACTGGCTCAACGGCCTATTCTCTCTCCGCGGGAGGACCGCTTGTTTCCCCCTCCACTAGGTTGATTATTTTGGTTCCCGTTTGCCCACACACTCTTTTTGGCAGGAGCTTGGTTTTGACCGAGACCGATGAGATAAGGGTGAGTTGCCCGGGCTCCAAGAATTCTGCGGTCATGGTGAGCGTCGACGGAGTCATCCTTTTTGAAAAGCCCTTCGATTTCGTTCGGGTTTCGGCTTCATCCCATACTACGAACCTGATCAAAGTTGACGGACGGAATTTTTATTCTCTGTTGAAAGAGAAACTGAGAATCTGGGACTCCTTTTGAGTCAATGATTGCGGGTCATTCAGGGAGGGCAAATAATGCTTCGGGAGTTGCACATCAATAACTTTGCCCTTATCGACGAGTCCTATCTGGAGTTTGGAGAGGGGCTCACCGTCCTGACCGGCGAAACGGGGGCCGGAAAGACAGTCATCATCGAGGCAATGAATTTGCTCATCGGTGAGCGGGCCGATACCACTCTCATTAGAACTGGCAGTGCCCAGGCCCACGTTGAAGGTTTGTTCTCCCTCGAACCCAGCTTTGTGACTCCTAAATTCGATTGGGAGGAATCTTTCTCCGATGCGAGAGGCGAATTTGTGATCTCTCGCATTATTTCCAACGAAGGCAAGAGCAAGTGCTATATCGGGGGAAGGTTGGTCGCTTTGAGTTCTCTACAGTCTTTAGGAAATAATCTGGTTGACCTTCACGGACAGCACGAACATCAATCCCTCTTAAAGCCCACTCTTCATTTAGATTGTCTGGACATGTATGGTGGTGAGGAGCTTTTGAAGTTGAGGGGAGAGTTCGCTGGGGGCTATCGGAAACTTAGTGATTTGAGAGAAGAACTTGAGCGGCTTCGTTTGAACGAGGCTGAGAGGTTAAAGCGGATCGACTTACTCAGGTTTCAGATCGATGAGATCGAGAGGGCGAATCTCCAGCGAGGCGAGGAAGAGAGTTTGAGTAGAGAACGAGCGATATTAAGGAATGCTGAGAGGCTTTACTCAGCAAGTCATCGAGCTTATCAGGCTATCTCTGGCGATGAAACCCCACAAGGAGCCTTAGATTGTGTACGGCAGGCCGTCCAGGAGATGAAGACAGTCGCCGGTATAGATGAGAGTCTGGATGAAATTTGTCGAACTCTCGAGTCCCTTTCGTATGAGATGGAAGATTGTGCTCGTTCCCTCAATGCTTATCAAGAGGGAGTAGATTTCAGACCCGGGCGTCTGGACGAGATAGAGTCGCGTCTGGCACTCGTGGATTTGTTAAAAAAGAAGTACGGAAAGAGCATTGAGGAGATCGTTGAATATAAGGATAAAGCTGAGGTTGAGCTCGATGAATTAGCGGGTAGTGGGAATAGGGCACAGGCTTTAGAGGGTGAAGTAGCCGAGTTGGGAAAGGAACTGGGTTTGCTTGCAAGGAAAATTTCCGATGCAAGAAAGAGGACAGCATTGCGATTTGAAAAAGAGGTTCAGCTCCAACTTCAAGAGTTGAATATGACCAGGGCGAAGTTCAAGGTGGCCATTGAACAGGAGTCTCATCCGGATGGATTACCGGTGGGGGAAAAGCGCCTTAGGGCTTCACGGCAAGGGGTGGATCGGGTTGAATTTCTGATCTCGCCCAATCCAGGCGAGCCTCTGAAACCTTTGGTGAAAATAGCTTCCGGGGGCGAGATCTCTCGAATAATGCTGGCATTGAAAATTATCCTGGCCGGAATAGATAACATTCCCATCCTAATTTTCGACGAGATAGATGTGGGGATAGGGGGAAAGACCGCCTCTGCCATCGGTCAAAAACTGGCCCTGTTGGCTCGAAATCATCAGGTGATCTGTGTCACGCACCTTCCTCAAATCGCTTCCTTTGCCGACAGGCACTTTTATGTTTATAAAAAGGAGGTCGATGGGAGAACATCGATACGGGTGGAACCCCTTGATTCGGAAGGGCGGACCAATGAACTTGCCCGCATGCTTAGTGGTATGGCTGTTTCTGAGGTTTCTAGAAAGCATGCTAAGGAGATGATAAAATCGGCAGAAAAAGTAAAGGCGGCGGTCAGAGGATGAGTCATGGAAATCGAAAGCCGAGATAAAACTGGGCGACGCAGTAATCGTTGGAGAGTTTATAGGCCTCGCAGAAACCGGGGCTTTTTACTGGCTCTTACCTTTGCCTTTATCGTTTGTCTTGTGCTCTGGGGGCGGGGGTTCGGAGGAAAATCTTCGGAGATCGATTTCACCGAGGAGCTGAATATTTCCTCCAGTACTTTAGAGGGAACTTCGTTTTTTTCCCGTGTGAGTTCCACCGATTTGATTCTCCATTTTCCAGCGGATTTTTCCGAGATAATAGCGGTCGGCTTTCATCAGGCCTCTGATCCGAAGGCCCACTCTCTGGAACCCATTGGGCATTGTTTTGTGGATGAGGCGACGCAAACGGTGAGCGAGACGATATCAAAATCTAAATTTCCCGTCCTTTTTGTGATGAATACCAGGGGAAGGGGAGGTTCTTCCACCTCGGCGGCGGATGTGGCCGTCAAGCCCGGTACTTTGATTAGGAGTCCAGTTGATGGCGTGGTGACTAAGATAGAGACCTACTATCTATACGGAAAGAACCCTGATTATCATGTTGAGATAGAGCCCAGGGGTCATCCTGAGCTCCGAGTGGCCATGATTCATCTCGATGAATTGGAGGTAAAAGTGGGAAGCAGTGTGAAACACGAACAAACGGTAGTGGGGAAGATTCGCCGACTCTCGCGATTAAAATCTCAGATAAACAGGTATTTGCCGGAGCATTACGACCATGTTCACATACAGGTTAATCCTTACGAACCGGAGGAAGAGTAATAGCCGTCGTTGATGTCTTTAATTGGGAAGGGATTCAGTTCCCGCCAGTTTTGGGAGGAATTATATAGGATAGACATAAATCACCTATGGCAGAGGAGCTCTTTTTACCAAAAATCGCGTTATCTTAAGTCACCCTTCGACCCTTTTCACTATGCTCAGGGTGACCGTGAGCTTG
>DNCG01000099.1:3287-3518 GCA_003491635.1 Actinomycetota bacterium | reverse complement strand
AATCCGCCCATCCCGACCACTTTTGGGAAGTGATCATCTCAGAGCGTGTGAACCTTGGCTGAGATTAATGCCGGAGCTAAGGATTTGAAGCGCCGCAGGGGGAATATTTTTGGGGGAAGGATTCCCCTGAATCATCTGTAGGGAAGGGTGGACTCGGCGGGAAACCGTGAGGTTTCCCGTTCCGAAAGCGAGCTTGAAAAGCGAGCGCGAGGGGGTTCAAATCCGCCCATC
>DNCG01000099.1:0-3144 GCA_003491635.1 Actinomycetota bacterium | reverse complement strand
CTTAGCAGATGGCAGATGGTTGTGCTATTAGCCATCGCGTGACCCCGCCAATGGCGGGGGAACGAGCCATATGCTATCGAGGCCGTAAGGCCGAGCCATAAGCCATTAGCTTATTTTTCCTCGCTCTGGTATAATTCCTCTATCTTTTGTCTTTTTGACCGTTCAGAGGTAGAGTAATGGAGCCGAGGGTTCATCTTCGCAATTGTTTATTGATCTTCATCACCCTTATCTTTGCCTCCCTCCTCGTCTACTTTTCCCAAAATGTCCATATGTACTGGCTTCTCTACGCCATTCCCCTGTTGATCGCCGCCGGTGCCTATGGGGTTTATGGAACCTTGGCGGTGGGGGGAGCGAGCGTGGGGCTGGTGGTTTACTGGGCTTTGCAGGGCTTTTATCCGGGAACGATTGCGCAGAGCCCCGTGAATTTGAGAGAGGAGATACTTCTAGGTATGGGTACTTTGCTGGTTGCTACCTTCATCCTCGGTTATCTTTCGGATAAGGGAAGAAAGCAACGGGCGATGCTCGAGCGCCTTTCCGTCCACGATGGTTTGACCGGTCTCTACAATTACGGCTACTTCGTTGGTACCCTTCGGGATGAGATCAAGAGAGCCGAAAGGTATGAGACGCCCCTCTCCTTCATCATGATAGATATAGACCATTTCAAGGAATACAACGATATCTTTGGGCACGAGAAGGGTAACAAGGTCTTGAAGAAAATCGCCCAGGTTTTGGTCAAAGGTGTGAGGGAGATAGATACCGTGGCCCGCTATGGGGGAGAGGAGTTTGCGATAGTTTTGCCCAGTGTGGAAAAGGTGAAGGCAGTCCAGGTAGCTGAACGCCTTCGCGAGAAGGTGGCGACTCTGGAGTTCGAGGGAGATAAGGATCACCCGGTTGTCAAGAAAACCATCAGCGCCGGGGTGGCCTCCTATCCCAAGAACGCCAAGAGCGATACGGAGCTGGTTGTTGTGGCTGACCAGGCTCTTTATCTGGCCAAAGGGGGAGGCAGGAACAGGGTTTGTGGTTACGAGGCGGCCAAACGAACATAAATCGTTCGGGGAATTTTTGAGAAAAAAAAGGGGAAAGGGGCTTATTGAAGAATATCAAAACGATAATTAATCCTTATGCAGGTTAAGATGGCTTTTATGGGGGCGGTCTCAGCCCTTAAAATTTGAATAGTATTGCGTCATTATTCACAATCTCTGTGAAAAGAGTGATATAATTTCTAGGTAATAATTTCTAGGTGCTCTCGATGATCTTATCCTACAAGACTTTAAAAACGGCCATTTTTCTCTGGTTTTTCTGGGTGGCGCTCACCTCGAGTTGGAGTGCGTTTAATCTCCTGCTGGGAGCGGTCTGCTCCTTGTTCGTTGCTGTGTTTGCTCATCGGCTGTTGCGGGAACAACTTGTCGGCAGATCGTGGACATTGCGCACTCTCCTCAGGATGTTGTTTTACGCACCGGCTTTGGCTTTGGAGATCGTCAAGGCGAACGTCGATGTGGCTTCCCGTGTTCTTTCCCCCAGTCTGCCCATAAGTCCGGCGATCGTGAAGTTCAAGCCTCATCTGGCCGATAGCGTTCCCCGGACGGTTTTGGCCAACTCCATCACTCTCACACCGGGCACACTGACGGTGGACATCGATGAGGAGGGCAACTATTACATCCATTGTTTGGCGGACAAGCATGCCGAGGACCTCCTGGCAGGCGGGCTCGAGAAGTCGGTTATCTGGATTTTTGAGGAGGAGAAAGTTCGTTGACCACCTTTTTTCTCGTCAGCAGCCTGATCATCGTGGCCAATGCCTTCATCTGCCTTTACCGGGCGGTCAAGGGACCCACCCTTCCCGACAGGATATTGGCGGTGAACGTCGTGGGGAGCAAGACGCTGGTGGTGTTGGTCCTCATAGCCTATGTTTTTGAGCAGAGCATGTATCTCGATACCGCCTTCATATATGGCCTTTTGCTTTTCGTGATCACCGTTGCTATAGCCAGGTATCTGGAGGCGGGAGGGTTGATCGGTGTTTGAGATGGTCTTGAACTCCATCACCATAATCTTTTGCTGTATAGGTATCTTCTTCTTCGTGGTGGGGACAGTGGGCCTTCTTCGCTTCCCCGATGCCTTTACCCGACTTCACGCCACTACGAAGTGTGATACCCTTGGGGCTGGTTCGATTCTGGTTGGCCTGGCCGTCTACGAACGGGGAAATTTCGATTCGGCTAAGCTCCTCATACTGGCCTTCCTGATATTGGTGACGAGTTCTACGACCGGGCACGCACTGGCCCGAGCCGCCTTCAAGGCGGGCCTGAAGCCCTGGCGCAGGGAACAGCCATCCTTTCCGGAGGAGGGAAGCTAAGGTGCTATGGAGGCTTGACATCATTCTCTTGCTTTTTTTGGTGGCTACGGCCCTGGGCGTTTACGTGACCAAAGATCTTATGGCCGCCTCCATCATCTTTTCGGCTTACAGTTTGACGATGGCCATAGTCTGGCAGCAACTCAGTGCACCCGACCTGGCTTTGACGGAGGCAGCCGTGGGAGCCGGGGTTACGACCGTTCTCTTCCTCATAACCATAAGCAAGACGGTGCGGAGGGAGGATTAGTGAAGAAGTTTTTGATCTTTCTGTGTCTGGCGGTTTGCTGGGTGGTCTTCCTCTCGGCGGTTGTGGAGATGCCCCCCTTTGGCGATCCCACCAATGTAACCAACAGGCATGTGGTCCCCCGTTATCTGGGAAAGGGGGTTGAAGAGGCAGGCGCCCCCAACATCGTCACGGGAATCATTCTAAATTACAGGGGATATGACACGATGGGGGAGGTGACGGTGATATTCACCGCCCTCACCGCTGTTCTGGCCGTTCTCAAGAGGGAGGACGTTAAAACCAGCACGACGATGGTGGCCGCCTCGCCCATTAGACCCAGCCTCATCGTGACCACAGTCGTCAAGTTGCTCGTCCCCTTCATCATCCTCTTTGCGATCTACACCATTCTCCATGGCGATGTATCGCCGGGCGGTGGTTTTCAGGGTGGGGCCGTCATCGGGGCGAGCATGATAGCTTTCACTTTGATTTTTGGATTGTTGACGTACATGCGAAAGATACGCCTTGCCGTGAAGGTCCCCCTGGAAAGCGCGGCTATTCTCTCCTTTGCCCTAGCTGG
>DNCG01000096.1 GCA_003491635.1 Actinomycetota bacterium | reverse complement strand
TTCCTGCCTGCCGGCAGGCACGGCATTCTCCATTTTTCGTTAACTCCGACTCCTCACTCCCTACTAAAGAGCAGGCTTCTCCTTAAAACCAAATTTTTGCTCGAAGGCGTAAGCCACTCGCAAGACCGTCATCTCATCCAGAGCCTTGCCCAGTATCTGTAAGCCAACGGGTAAATCATCAGCTAAACCACAGGGAACCGAAATCCCCGGAATACCCGCTAGATTCACGGGGATGGTACAGACGTCCGACATATACATCCTCAGCGGATCCTCATACTTCTCCCCGATCTTGAAAGCGACTGTGGGAGAGGTCGGCGAGATTAAAACATCGAACTTCTCAAAGGCTTTGTTGAAATCCTCAACGATGAGTGTTCTAACTTTCTGGGCCTGCCCATAATATGCCTCATAATAGCCCGCCGAGAGAGCATAAGTACCCAGCATTATCCGGCGCTTCACCTCGTTTCCGAATCCCTCAGCACGCGTCTTCGAATACATCTCCATCATATCCTCGAGCGCCCCCGGGGTGCGGTAGCCGTACCTGACCCCATCAAAGCGGGCCAGATTGGAACTGGCTTCCGCTGGAGCGATGAGATAGTAAGCGGAAAGAGCATAGTCGAGGTGGGAAAGCGAGACTTCCTCACAGGTAGCCCCAAGGCTTTCCAGCAAAGCAATCGCTTTATCGACGGAGTCCCTCACACTGCTTTCGATACCCTCACCCATGAGTTCTTTTACAACACCAATTCTCAAACCTTTGATATCGTCAACTAGGGCCTCCGTATAATCAGGGATATCAACTCTAAGGGAGGTCGAATCCATTCGGTCATGCCCGCAGATGCAATTGAGCACCAGAGCGCAGTCGGTAACATCCTTGGTGATCGGACCAATCTGATCAAGTGAAGAAGCGAAGGCAACCAGCCCATATCTGGAAACGAGACCATAGGTTGGCTTCATCCCTACTACACCGCAGAGGGCAGCCGGCTGTCTAATGGAGCCTCCCGTGTCCGAACCCAAAGCCACGATGGCCTCATCGGCGGCCACCGCCGCGGCTGAGCCTCCGCTGGAGCCACCGGGCACGGTCTCCAAATTCCAGGGATTCCGCGTGACCCCGAAGGCCGAGTTCTCCGTAGATGAACCCATAGCGAATTCGTCCATGTTTGTCTTGCCAACCATCACGACGTCTTGAGCAAAGAGCTTCTCAACCGCCGTTGAGGTGTAAATGGGAACATAGTTGCCCAGGATTTTCGAAGCGCAGGTCGTAAGCACCCCTTTTGTGCACATATTATCCTTTATCGCTACAGGGATTCCAGTCAGGGGCGAAATCGCCTTCCCCGCCTCAAGATTTTCGTCAACTTCCCCAGCTTTAGACAACAGAGCAACCTTCTCCGTAAGCGTTACGTAAGCTTTGATCCTGTCCTCAACAGCTTTAATCCGCTCAAAAACATCCCTGCAAAGATCGGTAACGGAAATCTCCCCCTTCTTGAGCATCCTATGCAGTTCATGGGCGGTCAGCTTATGTAAATCCATCGCAATATCCCTTTCGCCAGATGACTGCGGGAACTCCTCAAATCAGTCGACATCCGACCTCCGACATCCAACAGAATTAAATGATCTTCGGTATCTTAAGCATTCCCCTCTCCTTCGCGGGCGCATTGGAGAGTGCTTCCTCCCGCGAAAGGCAGGGGCGAGTCTCATCCTCGCGGAAAACGTTCTTCATCGGCAGAACATGAGATGTGGGGGGAATTTTCGAAGTGTCGAGTTCCGCTATCTTTCCAGCGTGCTCCAGTATCTGGCTCAGTTGCCTGGTGAACATATCTTTTTCTTCATCGGTCAATGCCAACCTGGCCAGCCAGGCCACATGTTCTACATCCTTTTTGGTGATCGCCATCTCACCCTCCCGTGAAAAAGATGTATATAATGATAACAGAAACGAGATTGTTTAAAGAGTGCAGAACTATCGCGGGTCCCAGAGACCCCTTCTTCTCATATAGATAGGCAAGAACCATCCCCATTATGGTCACCGGCACCAAAAGCCAGAGACTCATATGGAAAAGGGCAAAGATGAGGGAACTGACAACCATCCCTCCAGCAACGCCCATCCTCTTCCGAAAAGCGGGATAGATGAACCCCCGAAAGAAGGCCTCCTCCGCCACGGGTGCCACCAATGCCGTGACCAGGATGGCCAGAACCAGTCCCAGATAACCCGAACCAAACAGGCGAGGAATCCCGGTAATCAACTCAGGCGGGGGTTCCAGGCCAAAAAGAGCCACCAGGAAAGCATAGGCCATCGCCGAGACCTTGAGTAAAACCAACAAAATCACACCCAGGCCCAGGGACATCCAGATATTGAAAGGTAGAAAACCCAAACTCGCCAGGGTTTCCCCGTACTTTCTCAAAGCAAACAGCCAGATCAAAAAGATCAAAAAACCATATAAAAGGAGCATTATGAAGACCGCCCTCAAGGACGCCACAAGAGAGACACCCGCTTCCCGGAGAGGAAACAGCCCGAAAGCGGAACCGAAAAACAAGAGAAGGATCAGAATGAATAGAACCCAACCGACATCGTTAAGATTCCAAGAAACCTCACGCTTATTCGCCAATCAGCCTCACGAACTCCTCTTCATTCAATATTTTAACTCCCAATTCTCTGGCTTTATCGTATTTACTGCCCGGATTCTCGCCCGCCACCACGTAGTCCGTCCTCCGGCTCACGCTGGAGGAAACTTCCCCACCGAGTCCCTCTATTATCTCTTTCGCTTGCTCCCTGGTGAATCTGGTCAGTGTTCCCGTAAGCACAAAGGTCAGTCTGGCCAGTTTCTGGGGAACTTCGGCCTTGTGGGCTTCTTTCATTCTCGCACCCGCCTGCTTGAGCTTGTCCAACACCCTCAAATTCCTATTCTGCTTGAAAAAGGCAACCACGCTCTCGGCTATCCTCGGGCCAACCTCCTTTGTCATCACCAAATCATCGTAGCTCGCCCCCTTTAAATTTTCCATGGAGGGATAATGTTTGGCGAGAACGCTGGCTACATGAGAGCCCACATGTCTTACTCCCAACCCGAACAGGAGCTTGGATAGTGGTCTGTTCCTGGAAACCTCGATGGCATTGAGCAAATTCTCGGCCGCTTTGTCGGCAAAGTGCTCTATCTCCAGCAAATCCTCCTTGGTCAGGTAGTAAAGATCGGCCACATCCTCTATCATCCCCTTCTGCAGAAGCTGAGAAACGACGGCGGGACCCAGACCATCTATATCCATCGCCCCTCTGCTGGCCCAGTGAAGGATGCGCTCAAAAATTTGAGCCGGACAGGCGATTCCCGTGCATCTGGCCACGGCCTCGTCAGGTGGACGAACGACATCCGCTCCACATACGGGGCACTTCTTCGGCATCCGATAAACCCTCTCCGCCCCTGTCCTTTTGCTGGTCACTGGGGCCACGACCTCGGGGATGACATCACCCGCCTTTTGGACAATGACGGTATCACCGATGCGGACATCCTTCCTCCTCATCTCATCCTCATTGTGAAGAGTCGCCCGGCTTACCGTCGAACCAGCCACCCTCACCGGTTCCAGGATGGCAACAGGTGTGACCGCCCCCGTCCGCCCGACGTTGACGGTTATATCCACGACCTTGGTCGTTTTCTGCTCAGCGGGGAACTTGTAGGCAATCGCCCAGCGAGGGGATTTAGAGGTCGCTCCAAGTCTGGCTTGCTGATCAAGAGAGTTGACCTTAACCACCCCTCCGTCTATCTCATAAGGTAAGGTATCCCGCCTCTCCTGCCACCTAGAGCAAAAGTCGAAGACCTTTTGGGAATCCCCTGCCCTCTCGGCATACTCGCTGATCTTGAAACCGGCCTTCTTTAAGAACTGCAAAACCTCCCAGTGGGTCCCGAAGGAGATACCGGAGACATATCCAAGGGAGTAAAAAATGGAGTCCAGCTCGCGTCGGGCAGTTATGCTGGGGTCTAACTGCCTCAACGAGCCGGCGGCAGCATTTCGGGGGTTCGCAAAGAGAGAAAGTCCTTCTTTCGACCTCTCCTTATTGATCTCCTCAAACTGCTCTTTAGAAAAATAGGCCTCGCCCCGAACCTCCATGAAAGCCGGTGGTTTTTTTAACTGCAATCTCAAGGGAATTGAGCGAATCGTCTTTATATTTGAGGTAATATCCTCTCCAGTCTCGCCGTCGCCCCGGGTGGCTCCCCTCATCAGCAAACCATCCTCGTAGTTGAGGGATATGGCCGTACCATCTATCTTTAATTCGCAAACGTAATCGACCTCTTCGCCGGGAAGCGCTCTACCAACCCTTTCAAAGAATGCCGAGAGTTCATCGAAGGAAAAGGCATCGCCAAGGCTCAACATTCTGCTCCGATGACGGACAGGCAAAAATCCCTCAGCGGGAGGAGCCCCAACCCTCTGGGTCGGCGAATCCGGGGTAACCAGTTCGGGATGGGCCTCCTCTATCGAAATGAGCTCCTTCATCAATTCGTCGTATTCGGCGTCGGAGATCTCGGGAGAGTCGAGGACATAATAACGATAATCGTGATAGTTGATGAGGTTGCGCAGCTCCTTTAACCTTTTTTCGACGGCGGAAACTTTTTCTATGAAGATCACCTCACAAACCTATGACTACATTATACAAGTAAACTCTTCGCCCTAAAAAGAGCCAAGCAACAAGGATTTCAATCGGCGACGGCGAAGTAAGATGCGCGAATAAAACTCTTTATCAAGTTTGTCCTCAAAAACAGAACATCGCGGTGGAGGAAAATGAGGTCTACAACCCTGGTCTACAACCCCGAAGGGAATTCGATGAGGCATCTCATCCTGATCTGCCTGTGTGGTTTTCTGTTATGTAGCTGCCGAGCGCCAACTGTAGATCGGGTCAGCAAAGAGACCGAAAAACCAGCCAAACCCAAAGAGATTGAGAATAAGCTGATCGAGCTTCCAAGACCAAAACTTAAGGGAGAAGTATCCCTGGAAGAGGCCCTGAAAGCACGCAAATCGGT
>DNCG01000093.1:3140-4468 GCA_003491635.1 Actinomycetota bacterium | reverse complement strand
CAAAGAATCACGAGCATCTCAGCCATTGTTGATCCTTCCGAAAAACTCTCGGTCATTAAAGAAGATGAATCCGATAACCGGATACTAGAATGCGCCATTGCTGCCAAAGCCGATTTTGTTATCTCAGGAGACAGGCATCTGCAAGCATTGAAAGAATCTAGAAGCATTAAGATCGTCTCGGCCTCCGAATTCTTAAAGCTTCACAGAAAGCGATTTATCTGAGCTTTCTAAAACCTGCGCCTTAATGTCCTATGATGTTTGTTGCTTTGATTTACTAAACTCAAAAGTAAAGATTTGACTCCAGGACATCAGGACATATATTTCTGCCTGCCGGTAGGCCTGTCTGCCGACAGGCAGGCACGGTGCTCTGACTTTTGGTTAAATTTGAGTGCCCAAAATCCCTTCCTTTTCAGATAGATTTTTATTTGGGCAACGATTCGATTTGGATTACTTTTCATTGAGGCAACTCGATTATTTGACATATATGAAAAATGATATAGTATTATAAGCAACTGGTTTAAAACTGTTGCAAACGGTTTAGGGGTGATTTTTATGGCAAGAACTGCCAAGACTTTGGGATTTTCGGTTCCCCCAAATCTCAAAAAAGAAGTAGAAAGAATTGCAAAACAAGAGGGTATGACCAAAAGCGAGCTATTTCGAGAGATGCTAAGGGCCTACAAGCAAATTAAAGCTGAGCAAGAATTCTTTAGCTTACAAAGGAGAGTCTCTCAGAGGGCAAGAGAGAAAGGCGTCTTCACAGAGGAGGATATTGAAAAACTGGTCTTAGGGGGCCGATGATGTCCCAAGGGATCCCTTGTGGACTCAAAGCGGTCTTTGATTCCTCCGTTTTCATTTCCGCTTTTGCTATTCCGGGAAGCAAATCAGAGGAGGCCTTTCTTTTAGCTGTAAGGGGAAAGGTGAGCCTTTTTACATCCCCAGCCATAATAGCTGAAACTGCAAACAAACTTAGGGAAAAGTTTGATCTATCCGACAATGAAATTCTTTTAATTCTAAAGCAGATCAGCAAGGCGGCAGAGGTAATAAAGCCGAAGGAGAAAATAGAAGTTTTAGAGGACAGCCCCGACAACCGAATTCTCGAATGTGCTGTATCTGCCAAAGCCGATCTCATCGTCACCGGAGATAAACACCTTTTAAAACTCAAGAACTATCAGGGAATCGGCATCGCAAGAGTCGCCGACTTTCTGAGAACAATTAGTCCATAGCGGCCATAGATACGTATCTGATGAGATAGTAAAGATCGGAAAACCAGCAGTAGAATCTCTAATTTGGGTTTTGAGAGATAAAGACCCAGATATTCGGAGGCTTGC
>DNCG01000093.1:0-3004 GCA_003491635.1 Actinomycetota bacterium | reverse complement strand
GGCTTGCAGCTGAAGCGCTTGGAAAGGTAAAAGAGGAAAAGGCGGGAGAATCCCTCATTTGGGTCGTGAAGTCTGATGAGAGCTGGGATGTTCAGGAAGTTACAGAAGAAGCTTTAGGGAAGATCAAGGCGAAGAAAGCCTGGAAATGGCGACCGACCAACTGCACATAACATCAATCGAGAGCAACCTCGTCAACATAGGGCAACAAAGACACAAATTTAGATCTCTCTACTTCCCCTCAAGTTGTTTAACGGGGGATTTGTAACTCAGGGTGGTCAATCAACCTCAAGCTATGGCTTTTGCTCTACGCAACTTCAAGCAGAAGATCTAATAATTCCTCATCGATTTCAAGCTCTATGTTCGAAAAGCGTCCCATATGGGGAACTATGGTTTTGGTAAGGGAGACTAGAGCCCGGAGGGTTAGGTTTTTCAGGTGTGGATTTTCCCAAAAGATCAAGGATTTGGAAGGCGCGCAAAGGATTTTTTGGTCCTTGGGAGAATTAAAGGATGGGGTAAATTTACTGTAGGTTTATTAGGGGGTGATTCCATTGGCAACCAGGGAAGAGATTATCAGGGTGTTAAACGATGATCTTAAGGGGGAGATCGAAGCGATACTCACCTACGTTAAGCATTTTGCGGTGATCAAGGAGTGTGAGATCAGTCGGGAGACGGAGGAGATATCGCTGGATGAGATGAGACACGTTGAGTGGCTGGCTAGCGCCGTTGTTGATTTGGGGGGCGAGCCGGCGATAGATCATATGCCCCTTAACTTTGGGGGAAACACAGTTCAAGATATGCTCCGACGAGATGTTGAGTTGGAGAAAGGGGCCGTTAAGCAGTATGAGGAGCATATCTTTGCCATCGACGACCCAAAGCTAAAGAAACTCCTCACCAAAATAAAGTTTGAAGAGGAAGAACACCTGAGCGATTTCAGCGAGATGCTCGAGGAGATTTCCTGATCTGCCTGGTATGTTCTGTGGTTTCAAGGAAAGATGAAGTGTGATTGCTTTAAGGCAAGAGGGATGATTTTGTGAAAAGTAAAAAAAGGGGGGGGTGGATGTGAAAGTAACCATCGATGAGGAGGCTTGCATCGGTTGTGGGCTTTGTGCCGATACCTGTCCCGATGTTTTTGAGGTCGGTGATGACAACATCGCCTGTGTCATCTCCGAGGATTATGGCGATTGTGATCTCGAAGAGGTTGCGGAGGATTGCCCCGGGGGAGCGATAATACTGGAGGGTTAAGGTTATCTTGAGTTCATCGAAAGGTAAATATCCAGCACCAAAGGCTGTTAAAGCTTGGGATATCGAGTCCGCAGGAGGAGCTAATGGCTCCTCTCTTGTTTTCGTTTTTTCTCTGCTGGGCTTGCGTCTCCTCTTGTTGCTCTGGGAAGATTTGAGTTAAAATGAATTTGGAACTCACAGCATTTCTTGAATGAGATCCACTCCATTTAAAGCACCGTAAGCTGGCAGGATCGCAGTTTGCTGGTGGCTTTTGCTTTAAAGAGGCGGGAAGTGGGGTTTGTCCTACAGAGTATTTCACCTCTGTGGGCAGGAGATTTTTAGAAAGGGGGGAGATGGAATGACGCTGGTTAGGAGAAGACCTTCAGGGGAAATAGAGTCCATCCGGCGGGATATCGAGAGGATGTTTGAGGAACTCGGGGAATGGCCGGGAAGATTCCGTCCCTGGTGGGGGAGACGCTGGTTGGCGAGGGCGGCTTACTTCCCAACCCTCGATATGTTCGATAAGAAGGATGAGATAGTGATCAAAGCTGAATTGCCTGGTATCGAGAAGGAAGAAGTCGATATCTCGGTGACCGAGGATACTTTGACGATTAAGGGAGAAGCAAAGAAGGAAGAAGAGATCAAGGACGAGGATTATTACTGCTGTGAAAGGTCCTATGGTAGCTTTTCTCGGTCGATTGATCTCCCCGTGACTGTCCAGCCGGAGAAGGTGAAGGCGACCTTCAAGGATGGTATGCTTGAGATTCGCCTCCCCAAGGCGGCAAAGCCAAAGGGAGTAAAAGTTGAGGTCAAGTAACTTTGTTGCAGTTTCCCCACTTCCCTGCCCTTAAAGGAGGTAAAGCGTGAGCCTAAAAGGTAAAAGAATGGCATTTTTAATCGGACCCGCTTTTCAGGATGAAGAGGGCACGGAGCCTAAGAAATACTTGGTGAGTAAGGGGGCTGAGGTTGTCTACGTCGGTCCTCAGAAGACCGTTTATCGGGGCAAATATGGACGAGCCAAGGTCAGGGTGGACAAGACCTTTGGTGAGGTAATGCCCAGCGAGTTCGATGCAGTTGTCATTCCGGGGGGCTCGGCGCCAGAACATCTGCGGGTGGAGGAAGCGGCGGTGAATTTCGTCCGCGGTTTTATGAAGCTCGACAGACCTCTGGCCGCCATCTGCCACGGACCCCAGATGCTCATTTCGGCCGATTCCTTGAAGGGCAGAACCATCACCTGTTATCAGGGGATAAGGGACGATGTTAAGCTGGCCGGGGCCAACTACGTGGACGAGCCCGTGGTGGTGGATAGAAACCTCATCACCTCGCGCAAACCATCCGACATCCCCATGTTCAATGAGGCTATTTATGCGGCGTTAAAGCCCAAAGATTAAGCGCTCGCAAACCACGCTTTATCGAATGGGCGGTTTCCTTGTCAATCGACTCTTGGGTGCTATAATTTTATTTGCGCTTACAAGTTATTTGCGCTTACAAGAGGCAGTTTAAGGTTGATGTTTGAGGGCCCATAGCTCAGCTGGTCAGAGCAGCGGACTCATAATCCGCGTGTCGTAGGTTCGAATCCTACTGGGCCCACGGTAAAATCAGTCAGGAGTGAAAAGTCAAGAGTCAAAAGAGTAAGATAAATTATTGGGTAGGCTAAGAATTAAAGACATTCAGATATTCATTTCTTTCGAGGATAGATCCAGGGGGTGACAGCGAGCGAAGCGAGCGTCCTCAGGGGGACGGAGTCCCCCTAGGAAGGCGCGAAGCGCCTAAGAATCCTACT
>DNCG01000092.1 GCA_003491635.1 Actinomycetota bacterium | reverse complement strand
CCTCCCCCGATTTGCGAAACTGGTCGAGGTGAGACTCCCTGGCAAAGTCATAAGCATGCTTAATTTTCTCAACTTCGGCTTGAGGGTTATACTTTTTAACTTTCCCTACCAGGCCCTTGATGTCACTCATCTTTCCTCCAGTGGTTTTAATTTTACCAAAATCTTGCTGATTAGGATAGGAAAAAGACATCGGATGGCAGTTGACAGAGAGCAGCGAGCGGGGAGCAGTGGGAAGTAAGGAGTCGGGGGTCAAGGGTTAGTGATGAAGGACGAGGGACGAAGAACAAGGGGTCAGGAACCAGGCACCAGGGAACAGATATATCAGTTAACGGATGACAGCCACTAAAAATCAAGAATTCATTTTTAATTTTTCATTCTCCATTCTTCATTCCTGACATTCGGCGGATGCAGACCATAGTTAGGAACGTCTGGAACCAGCCATGGAGAGAAGGAGCCAGAGAAACAAAATACCCGCCAGAACAAAACCGGCTATCCCCAACCAGAGACCCTTTGAGCCAAAAACCACTATCAAAGAGGAGCTCACAATGAGGGCAATCAAAACCAGGCTGACGGCAAGTCGATTCGAGACGGTTTCAATCTTTGATATCAATCCCTCCAGGCCAATGTGCCGGTATTTGATCTGGAACTCCCCTGTCCTGGCCTGACTCAGGATGTCGTGAACCTGTTTCGGATAATCCAATAGATAGAGAAAATACGTTTTTAACTCTTCACGGACCTCTTCCAGAGCTATCCGAGGGGCATATTTCTCCTTGAGCACGGTGGAGAGGTACGGTTTGGCCGTCTCGAAGATGTTGAATTGCGGATAAAGATGCTTCGCCACACCCTCCACAGTTATCAACGCCTTGGCCAGGAGGGCATAGTCCTTGGGGATCCTGATGTGGTGACGGTAGAGCAAACCCAGAAATTCCCTTCCGATGATATCGACTTTCATCTCCCCCAAAGCTTTTCCATAATATCGGTCCAGTATCTTTCTCAAATCCTCCTTCATCTCCGATACCTTGTCAGGGGAGATCTCCGCCCCCAAATTCTGGGCCTGTCTGGCGATTCCATCCGCATCCCGTCTCATGAGGGCGAACTGCAGGCGGACCATGGGCTCCTTGGCTTCTTCTTTTATCTCACCGGCCATCCCAAAATCGAGGTAGGCGATCTTTCCATCGGGGGTGATGAAAATGTTGGAAGGATGAAGATCAGCATGGAAGAACCCATCCACCAGCACCTGCTTCATGAAAGCCTTGGCTCCGTGCTCGGCCAAAGCGATGGTATCGATACCCAACATTTCCGGAGTGGCCATGTCGCTGATTTTCGTCCCCTCAATATACTCCATGGTAAGCACCTGCTGCGTGGTATAGTTCCAGAAAACGATGGGAATTTTAATCAAAGGATCGCCACGAAAATTGAACCTGAGCCTATCGGCATGGCGTCCCTCCACCCGATAGTCCAGCTCCCGGTGGAGGGAGTCGGAGAACTCCTGAACAACCCCCACAATGTCGACGAATCTAATTTTTTCCTTAACCATATTCGCCAGCACAAAGAGCAAATCCAGATCGGATTCTATTACCTTTTTCGCCTCCGGACGCTGGACTTTGACCACAACCTCATGGCCGTCCTTGAGAGTGGCCAGATGGACCTGACCAATGGAAGCGGAGGCTATCGGCACCGGATCAAAATGCTGGAAAACATCGTCGATCCCTTTTCTAAACTCTCTCTCGATTACCCCTTTAATGACCTCAAAATCCAGAGGGGGTGCCTGATCTTGAAGTTTTTCGAGTTCGAATATGACTTCAGGAGGAACCAAATCGGGACGAACGCTCAAAAGCTGACCGATCTTTATAAAGGTGGGACCGAGATCCTCCAGAAGCAAGCGTACCCTTTCGGCCAGTATCTCCATACGAGGTGGCTTTTCAAACTTCTCGCCCCTTCTTGCCGATGGCAAAAGACGATTCAATCCATATTCCTCGATGAAAAACCCCAGGCGATGCTTGATGACAATCTCACAGATCTGGACCAGCCTTTTAATGTTCCTGCGTCTTCTTCCCTTGTCCAGCACGGGCTCCTTTCCTCATCAAATGCAATCTCCGCGCGAGAAGCGCGAACCAGAATTTTCACAAATCTTACTTCTTGCCCCGCTTGATCTTCATCTCTCCCTCAAGTTCATCAATCCGCTTCTCCAACGAATCGATGCGCTCCATCAGAGCCTGCAAATCTTCTCGAGCGATCAAGCCTGCTTCCCTTCCCGTCTCCTTCAAAAACCTCCGAGTAACTTCGCCCATCTCTCTTTTAATTTCCTCTTTTTCCTCATCAACGCGGGTTGAAAGCTCATCCATAAAATCCCTCGCCTCCTCGGGAGTTCTCTTCCCCTCCTTTATGACCTCTCTTATCAAATCATCCGCCCTTTCATGAACGAGGAGCCAGGCACCCAAGACCTTAAGGATCCCCCTGTCAACCAAGCTTTCTTTTTCCTCGTCCATTTTCCACCTCCACCAGTCTTGTTATTTTTTTCACTTTATTTTACCATACTTCCTCTTTAAGCTCCTATACCGGGGCTCTGTCTCCTTCCAAACCGCCAAAATTGGGCTCGCCGTGAAGCTGGTGGAATAAGTCCCCGAAGCAACGCCGACGAGAAGAACAAACGCAAAATCCTTCAAAGTCTCTCCCCCGATTAAAAGAAGGATCGTTATGGGCAAGAGAGTAGTTAAAGAAGTGTTAATGTTTCGGACAAGTACCTGGTTGATCGAACCGTTCACCATGCTTGAATAGGTCTGCTTCCTCATCATTTTGCTGTTCTCCAAAACCCGGTGAAAGACCACAATGGTATCGTAGAGGGAGTAACCAAGGATGGTCAAAAGAGCCGCCACTGTGTTGGGCGTCACCTCTCTGCCCACCAGAGCATATACTCCAACGGCGATCAAAATATCGTGAACAAGAGCCGCGATGGCGGAGGTGGCCATCTTAAATTCAAAGCGTAAACTGATGTAGAGCAGCAAACAAACGAGGCACAAGCTCAGGGCGATGATGGCCGCGCGAGTAATGTGAGAACCCCAACCTGGCCCCACGTTCTGGATGGAGCGAATCTCCTTCACGCCCAGCTTTGTCTTGAGAGCATCGAGGACTTTTTCTTGAACTTCCCTGGGGAGACTGCGAGAGCGGATGAGTATCTCACTTTCACTAAGAGGTTGAATGACACTCTTTTCCAACCCATGGTCCTTGAGCACGCTTCTTACCTCCCCAACATCCACCTTTCTCTCAAACTCAAGATCAAGGAGAGTGCCACCCTTAAACTCTATCCCAAAGTTCAAACCACGAAAAAGCAGGGCAGTCAAACCAATGAGAATAACAACCGCCGAGAGTGTAAACCAGATCTTCTTCCTGCCCACAAAATCAAATTTCATTCAACTTCCTCCCTCATGCCTAAAAGCTTCGGGTGCTTCACCAGCCTGGTTCGGGCAAGTAAGCCCAGAACGGAACGCGTGAAGAAGAAAGAGGTAAATATGTCACAGGCGATGCCCAGCATCAGAGTAAGGGCAAAACCACGCACCGGGCCGACACCAAACCAGAAAAGGATGATTGCGGTGGTGAGGGTAACCAGGTCCGCATCCAAAAAGGTCCGAAAGCCGTGAGTAAAGCCAGTATCCATCGCAGTCCTGATGGTTTTACCCCCTCTCACCTCCTCTTTAATTCTCTCAAAGACGATGATGCTGGAATCGGTGGCCACGCCGACCATGAGGATGATGCCGGCTATCCCGGGTAAGGTCAAGGTGGCATTCACGACCACCAAGAGGCCGCTCAAGAAAACAGCAAAAACGGTCAGGGTGAGCCAGGAGAGAAAGCCCAGCACCCGGTAAAAACCGACCATAAAAAGGGCAACCAGAACCAATCCAATAATACCCGCCCTCAGGCCAGCGATGAGGGAATCGTGACCCAAGGTGGGACCAACAACTCTGTTTTCCGATATCTCGAGTTCCACGGGAAGAGCACCGTATTCAAGTACCACGACCAAGCGTCTCGCCTCATCGATGGTAAAATCGCCAGTAATCTGGGCTTTTCCTCCATACTCGGTCGATTGGATAACGGGGGCAGACATCACAACATCATCGAGAACTATCGCCAGTTGTTTTTGATAGAGCTCCTTTGCTATCTCATCAAACTTTTTGGCTCCCTCTTTATTGAAGGTGATATCCACGGCGGCTCTGCCCAGCTCATCCTCGCCTATCTTGGCGCTACTCAAAGCCTTACCCGTGAGCAAAGTTGGTCCCAAAATGTACTCTTTTTTCTCCTCGCTGAAGTTCAGAACCGGTTTGAATTCCAGCAGAGCCGTCTTGCCGATGACCTCCAACGCCTTCTGGGGCTCCTTAATTCCCGGTAGTTGGACCATTATGTTCCCTCTGCCATGTCGTTCAATACCGGGTTCGGTCACCCCAAGTCTATTTACTCGCTGATCAATGATGCGTTTGGTCTGCTCCATCGCCTCCTCGCTGATGGGAGCACCCGGTTTCTCCTTGGCGGTGAGAACCACGTGCAAGCCTCCTCGCAAATCCAACCCGAGCCTGGGTGGCCTAACAAAGACCCCATAAAGGGAGACGCCGAGCAGGACAAAGACAAATCCCAGGGCGAGAAGATATTTTTGTTTGTTGGTCAAATCCATCCCCCTTTTCTGATTTCCATCTTGTCGGATGTCCGATGTGGCTATCCGTTACTCGGAATTCGTTACTCGTTATTAGAAATTAGTTAGTCGTTCAGCTTTTCCTAATTCCGAATTCCGAATTCCGAATTCCTAATTCCGAATTGCTGCTCTGTGCTTAATTTCCAACCAGCACCTTACAAGAGCTTAACATCGTTGATAACCAGACTAAAGGTGCAATTCAAAAATTCGGCCGCCCTTCGGCACATGACCATACGAGAGAGAAATATCTCAAAATATTCCATAACCTGACTTATGTTTGTATCGATCTCTATCTCGAGGCAGATTTGTTTTTTGGCCTCGTTGACCCGCAAGAAACTGCGCTGGGCCGCATAATTGACCCTATCGTGTATATCGAAGGTGACCATATCTGGATTGCGGACGCGGGTTTTATGCACATCGGACTTGTCTGCCAGGATCAAAGCGGCACAAACTTCGCTGGTCACCAGGCCATTTTCCTCCTCGTGATTGCCGATGGCATTCATCACGGTGGCAATCTCCTGTGGTTTCATTCCCTGTCTCTCCAGAACACTCTTGGCGATGAGAGCGGAAGCCGTCCCATGAAGATCGCGTCCGATCACGTTCCCTATATCGTGTAGATAGCCGGCGATGGAGGCCAATTCGGCTTCCCTTTCCGGATAGGAAAGCCGGGTTAGGATATTCCTGGCGATATTCGCCACAAGGCTGGCGTGGCGTTCGCCGTGCTCTGTGTAGCCGATCGCCTCCATGAACTTATCCGCCTGAGTCATGTAAGCGGTGACCTCGGTATCCCCCTTTATATCATCAAGGGTCACATCGCCCGTCCTTTTCATCATTTGCCCCCCGCCCTTCGGGCCACGGCATCCTTTGAGAAAGTCATACACACATCCGCGGTTACTTGAAGAGAGACCGTATCATCGGAGATGGACTTAACCGTACCATGAATCCCCCCGATGGTCACCACCCTATCGCCCACCTGTAGTTCGGAGATGAGCCTCCGGTGCTCCCTCGCCCTCTGTTGCTGGGGACGGATCAACAAGAAATAAAACACTCCTATCAAAACGGCAAACCAGATAATGGAGGAATACTGACCCGTTTGCACTTTTACCACCCCTTCTCGATTTTCCTTTTACGTTCCACACTTTTCACAAAGTTCCTCTATTCCAGAACGAACTCCAACTCCAGGGATCTCTTAAACTCCTTAAAGGAATCGCCCAGTATTGCCTCCCTCGCTCGCTTCACCAATCCAAACGTGAAAGCCAGATTATGCCAGGTAAGAAGCCTGTGGGCGAGGATTTCACCCGTAGTATGCAGATGTCTCAAATAGGCCCGGGAGTAGTTTCGACAGACGTAGCAGTTGCAGTTTGAATCCAGGGAAGAGAAGTCCTTAATATACCGGGCATTGCGGATGTTGAGCCTTCCCCGTGATGTAAGTACCCCACCGTTTCTGGCCATCCTCGTGGGCAAGGCGCAATCGAACATATCCACACCTAATTCGATGGCCCTCAGAAGGCTCGAGGAATTCCCCACCCCCATAAGATACCTTGGCCTATCGACCGGTAATATTTCCAGGATCGGCTCTAGGATTTCAAACATCAAATCGTGTGGCTCCCCGACGCTGAAACCGCCAATCGCGTAACCGGGAAGGTTCATCTCCACTGTCTTCTCGACGCTCAATCTCCTCAACTCGG
>DNCG01000113.1 GCA_003491635.1 Actinomycetota bacterium | reverse complement strand
AATAGTTGTAACGGCACTAGCTCCAAGCGATAGGCAATTAAAAAGCTAGCTCTTTTCGCGGAGGGGCACCACGAAAGAGCTAGCAGAAGCGAACTTGCGCTTCCACTTATTTATATCGGCAAAAGGAGGAGAAAGTTTAGACGGCGGATTCGCTGACCATCTCCTTGATCACCATGAGCTGAGTGTGGTAGGAGCGCTCCATTTCGTCGAGTTTCATGGTCACAAAGGTGATGGTCTCCTCGAGTTGGGGTATGAGGACGTACTCCAGGGCATTCACTCTGCGGCGGGTCTTCTCTATCTCTACCGCCAGCAGTTCCACGGTCTTCTCCACCTCAGCCAGCTCGATCATCAGGGGGAGCACCTCGTTGAAGGTGCGGAGGGCGCCATCGAGGGTAGCTGGTGTGGTGCTCAAGCTATAGCAGTCGAAGGTTCCCTCCTGACGCAGTTCCATCTCGGGAACAATGACACCCATCAGGTTTCGCGTGGATACCTCGACGGTGACCCTAGCGTGGGGGGAAAACAGCGCCTCCTCGATGACCTCTATGAGCACTTCCGATCTAGCGATGGCAAAAAGCCCATGGGCCTGAGCCAGCTTCTCCTCGACCTGCTCGCGAAGAGATCTCCCCTTTCTCACCGCGTCAAGGAACTGCCTCATTAGCTCATCGAGCTTGTCCCTGAGAAGCTTGTGGCCCCTCTTGGCGACCACCGTCCTCTTTTTTAATTTCAACAACTCCATTCGGTTGGGGTTGACCTTAATGGGCATGGTATTCGCTCCCGACTATTTAGCCGCTGGCTACTTCCTCTTTTTCTTTTGCTTCCTCTTTTTCTTTCAGATATTTGGTCATATACTTCTCGACGTGTTCGTCGCGAACCCGCTTGAGCTCGGCCCTCGGAAGCTTGGAGATGAGCTCCCAACCGAGTTCGAGGGTCTGCTCGATGGATCTGTTATCGAGCTCCCCTTGGCGGATGAAGCGATCCTCAAACTCGTCAGTGAACTTGGCAAACTGTTTATCCACATCGGATAGGGCGGCCTCGCCAAGGATAACCGCCAACTCCTTCGCCTCCCGGCCACGAGCGTAGGCCGCGAAGAGCTGATTGGAAAGTCCGGAGTGATCCTCGCGAGTCTTGCCTTCACCGATACCCTTCTCCTTCAACCTCGAAAGCGAGGGAAGAATATCAATCGGGGGATAAATCCCTTTTCGATGAATATCCCGGGAGAGCATTATCTGGCCCTCGGTAATGTAGCCCGTCAGGTCGGGGATAGGGTGGGTCTTATCATCCTCGGGCATGGACAGAATGGGAATCTGGGTGACCGAGCCCTTCTTGCCCTTTATGCGTCCGGCTCGTTCATAGTTGGTGGCCAGGTCGGTGTAGAGATAGCCGGGATAACCACGGCGGCCCGGGACCTCTTTCCTCGCCGCCGAGACTTCGCGAAGGGCTTCGCAGTAGTAGGTCATATCGGTCAGGATGACCAAAACGTGCATGTCAAGATCGAAGGCCAAATATTCGGCGGCGGTCAGGGCCATCCTGGGCGTGGAGATTCTCTCCACCGCCGGATCGTCGGCGAGATTGATGAAGAGAACCGCTCGCTCGATGGCAGCCGTCCTTCGGAACTCAGTGATGAAATAATCCGCCTCCTCGAAGGTTATCCCCATGGCAGCGAAGACGACGGCAAACTCCTCCTCTTTTCCCAACACCTGAGCCTGGCGGGCGATCTGAGCAGCGATTCGGGGGTGAGGCAGGCCCGCCCCGGAGAAGATGGGAAGCTTCTGTCCTCTAACCAGGGGGTTCAATCCATCGATGGCGGATATACCCGTCTGGATGAAGTCGGTGGGATAATCCCTGGCATACGGATTTATCGGACTTCCGTGAATATCCAGTCTCTTATCGGGGATTATTTCCGGTCCTCCGTCTATGGGCTTTCCCAGGCCATCGAAGACCCTCCCCAAAATATCGCGGGAGACGGGAAGCTCAAGACTCTTTCCAGCGAACCTCACCCTCGTCTGCGTCAGATTCAGCCCGCGAGTCTCCTCGAAGGACTGGATCAAGGCCGCCTCCCTGGTAATCTCGAGGACGTTGCCTCGACCGATGCTCCCATCCGGAAATTCCAGCTCCACCAGCTCGCCATATTTGACATCTGTCACCTTCTCCACCAGGATAAGCGGTCCAGCAACCTCCCGGATGGTCAAATACTCCTTAGGCATGCTCCGCACCTCCCACCACGCTGGAGACCATGAGCTCGGACTTTATCTCCTTCTCTATATCTTCGAAGCTCTCTAACTTATTCTCATCGACGTATTTCGCCCTGGTTATCTTCTCACGCACGGGAGCGGTGATGATCTCTTGCAAGGGCTTGTCCCGTTCCACCGCCTCCAGGGCATACTTATGAAAAGTCATTATCAGTTTGAGCATCAGGTACTGCTTCTTGAGGGAGGTGAAAGTATCCAGTTCATGATAGGCATTTTGCTGCAGAAAGTCCTCTCTGATGGATTTGGCCGTCTCCATCACGATGCGCTCGTGCATGGAGAGAGCCTCTATTCCCACCAATCTCACTATCTCTTTGAGTTCAGCCTCCCTCTGAAGGATGCTCATGGCCTCGGTTCGCAAGTCCTTGAAGTCGGGCGCTATCTCCTCCGACCAGCTTTCCTGAGCCTTATCCAGATAGAGGGAGTAGCTGATCAGCCAGTCTATGGAGGGGAAGTGCCTCTGGTAGGCAAGCCAATCGACCAGGCCCCAGAAGACCTTCACCACCCGAAGGGTCGCCTGGGTCACTGGCTCTGAGAGGTCTCCACCGGGAGGAGATACGGAACCGATGGCGGTTAGACTTCCTTCCCGATTGCCCTTCCCCAGACAGACAACCTTTCCGGCCCTCTCGTAGAAGGCGGCGGCTCGCGAACCAAGGTAGGCGGGGTAACCTTCCTCGCCGGGCATCTCCTCCAACCTTCCCGATATCTCCCTCAGGGCCTCCGCCCATCTGGAGGTGGAATCGGCCTGCAAGGCCACATCGTAGCCCATATCGCGGAAGTACTCGCCGATGGTTATTCCCGTATAGATGGAGGCCTCGCGAGCGGCCACGGGCATGTTCGAGGTGTTGGCGATGAGGACCGTTCTCTCCATGAGAGGACGCCCGCTGTAAGGATCGATGAGCTCAGGGAAGTCGATGAGGACCTCGGTCATCTCGTTTCCTCGCTCCCCACACCCAACGAACACGATGATCTGGGCATCTGACCAGCGAGCGAACTGATGTTGAATCACGGTTTTCCCGCTTCCGAAGGGTCCAGGGACGCAAGCGGTTCCACCTTTAGCGATGGGGAAGAACGTGTCCACCACCCGCTGACCCGTGGTCAGTGGCTTGAAGGGAGCCAACTTTACCTTGCACGGGCGAGGCTTTCTCACCGGCCATCTCTGAAGCATGGTCAAGGTATGTCTCTTTCCATCCTTTGACTTCACGATGGCCACCGGTTCCTCCACTGTGAAGAAGCCGGAGTAAATCTCCTCCACCGTGCCCTCTATCCCCGGTGGCACCATTATCCTGTGCTCGGTGACGGCCGTCTCCTGAACAGCCCCGATTATATCCCCTGGGCTGACCTCATCCCCCTTCGAGACGCGGGGCTCAAAATCCCACTTCTTCTCCCGGTCGAGACCGGGGGCCTCCACGCCGCGGGTGATGAAGTTTCCGACCTTGTCTCGGATCACCTCGAGCGGACGCTGCACCCCATCGTAGATGGATTGGAGCAACCCCGGACCGAGCTCCACACTTAAGGGCTCCTCTGTGTCGAAGACGGGATCACCCGGGCCCAATCCCACCGTCTCCTCGTAAACCTGGATGGAGGCGGTCTCGCCCCTGAGTTCGATTATCTCCCCCATGAGCCTCTCCCGACCCACCCTTACCAGGTCATACATCTTAGCGCCGATCAACCCCTCGGCCACCACCAGTGGACCCGAGACTTTGATAATTCTTCCTTCCCTCATCGTCCTTCCTCTCCCTCAATTGGTCACTCGACACCGGTCTTAAAGCAAGGAGTCCGAGTCAAGCATCTATTACCCTTGCTCCTTCGACAATATATCCACCCCAACGGCCTTTTCTACGATCTTCTTGAGCCTCTGCATCCCCAAACCGGTGCTCCCCGTCGTGGGCGGGATGACCACGACCGCGGGGGTCAGATTCCGGCTCACTTCTGAAA
>DNCG01000028.1:1352-5347 GCA_003491635.1 Actinomycetota bacterium | reverse complement strand
ATAACCGTACCCGAGGATTTACTGGTGGCGGAAGCCATCCTAGCAAAAAGACAAAGTGAAAGTGAGGGGTGAGGGATAAGGGAGAAGTCTGGAGGGAGAGAAAGTGAGAGTTGGTATCGGCTTTGACGCACATAGATTTACACCCGGTCGCCCCCTGGTACTGGGAGGGGTGACCATTCCCTATCCTCTGGGGTTGGCCGGGCACTCCGACGCCGATGTCATCCTCCATGCTTTGATCGATGCCCTCCTGGGTGCGGCTGCGGCGGGCGACATCGGTCGGTATTTTCCACCTGGTGAGGAACGTTACAAGGGTATCTCCAGCTTGAAGCTGTTGGAGAAGACGAAGGCGATCCTGGATGAGAGGGGTTACAGGGTGGTCAATGTGGACGCCGTCGTTGTTTTAGAGGAACCCTGGTTGAGCAATTACAGAGATGAAATGAGAGAAAAGATAGCCACCGTACTCTCGATGGATATTGAGGAGGTGAGCATCAAGGCCAAGACCACCGAGGGCCTTGGCTTCACCGGCCGAAAAGAGGGCATCGCCGCTTACTCCGTGGCTTTACTGGAGAAAGTGGACGGGGGGAATTGATTTGTTTGGTCAGCTGAGAAAGGATATTCAGGCGGCTTTAGATAGAGATCCGGCGGCCACCAGTGCCCTTGAGGTTATCCTGGCTTACCCCGGCTTTCACGCCATCTGTTTCCACAGGGTGGCCCATTGGCTCTATCTTCGAGGGTTGCGCATTCTTCCCAGGCTTATCTCTCACATCGGTCGCTTTCTCACGGGAATAGAGATTCATCCCGGGGCCCGAATAGGTCAGGGGTTCTTCATCGATCACGGCATGGGTGTAGTCATCGGTGAGACTACCGAGATTGGAGACAGTGTTACTCTCTTCCAGGGGGTTACTCTGGGGGGAACGGGGAAGGAGAAGGGTAAGCGTCACCCCACGATCGGCAATAACGTGGTCATTGCCGCGGATGCCACCATTCTGGGTGCGATAACCGTGGGTGACAATGCCATCGTCGGTTCGGGGGCTGTGGTCATCAGGCCTGTTCCACCGAACAGCACCGTGGTTGGAGTTCCGGGTAGGGTAGTAAAGAGGGAAGGTGTGAAGATTCCCACTATCGACCTGCATCACGATAAGATACCCGACCCGGTGGCGGAGATGTTTAACTCCTTTCACCGCCGCGTTGATGAGCTAGAACATAGGTTGGAGGAGCTGGAGAAGAAGGGTGAGACCGAGGGTTCATAATATCCTGACAAAACGAAAGGAAGAATTCATTCCTCGCGAGGCGGGCAGCATCTGCATGTATGTTTGCGGCCCCACCGTGTATAACTACATTCACATCGGCAATGCCAGGTGCTATGTTGCCTTCGATGCGATCTATCGCTATCTGAAATATCGGGGTTACAAGGTGACTTACGTGCGCAACCTGACCGATATCGATGACAAGATTATCAATCGGGCGCGGGAGGAGAAAACCACTTCTGAGAATATCGCTGAAAAGTACACCCGGGCTTTCTGGGAGGACATGAAGAGGCTCAGTGTTGAGAAGCCCCAGTTTGAGCCCAAGGCGACCGAGGTCATTCCGGAGATGATCCAGATGATTGAGGTCCTCATGGAGAAGGGGTATGCCTACGAGGTCGATGGTGACGTCTTCTTCGAGGTTACGAAATTTCCCGGCTACGGGAAGCTGTCGGGAAGAACCCTTGAGGAGATGCGGGCCGGCGAACGGGTTGAGGTGGACGAGCGAAAACGTCATCCGATGGATTTCGCTCTTTGGAAGAGGGCCAAGCTGGGGGAACCGAAATGGCCAAGTCCGTGGGGCGAGGGGAGACCGGGTTGGCACATCGAGTGTTCTGCGATGTCTCTCAAGTTTTTGGGGATGGGCTTTGACATTCATGGTGGAGGGCAGGATCTCATCTTTCCCCACCATGAGAATGAGATTGCCCAGTCGGAGGCGTATGCTGGGAGCGAACCATTCGTCCGATATTGGCTCCACAACGGTTTTGTCAACGTCCGGGGAGAGAAGATGGCAAAATCGGTTGGCAATGTCATACTGGTCAAGGAACTCTTCAATAAGTACAATCCGAATGTTCTGCGCAACGCCTTGAGGATATTATTTCTCTCGACCCACTATCGTAGCCCAATCGATTTTAGCGAGGGCTCTCTTGCCGAGGCCATTGAGGCTCTGGGAAGACTGGAAACCGCCTTTCTCAATCTGGAGCATACTCTGGAGATGACCACCACTGCCACCACCGACTCGGCGGAGGAAGAAGCACTCTCTGAAGCTCTCCTTACTGCCAGGAAGAAGTTTGGGAAATCGATGGACGATGATTTCAACACTGCCTCTGCACTGGGGGCGATTTTTGAGTTCGCAAGGGAGATCAACATTTTCCTGGATCGGGGATTGAAGGGAGAATCACCGTTGAAGGAGGCGAAGACTGTTCTTGGAGAGTTGACCGATGTTCTGGGGATAAAGCTCGGTCTGACCGCCTCTCCAGAAACTCTCCTTCTGCCCGAGCAGCTAAAGAGGCTGTCGGAGAAGTTGAGTTCCCTTTTAACCGAGTTCTCCGTGCCCACCGGGGAGGGGATTCTTCCCATGGAAAATATCTCTGTGATGGTGGAAGCTCTTCTGATGTTTCGGGGGAATCTTCGTCGTGAGAGGAGGTGGCGGGAGGCTGACGGGATTAGAACAGCTTTGTCGACATTGGGAGTTGAGGTCGATGATGTGGACACCCCAAAGGGTTATCGATGGAGGCTCAACCTACAAGCCTGCCTGTCGGCAGACAGGCGTTCGCCATCAGAGGAAACATCGGCTGAGGTTCATGGATATCATTGAGGGTAGAAACCCCATCCTGGAAGCGCTTCGGGGGAGACGGAGGATAAAGAGAATTCTTCTAGCTAAAGCTCTCAGGGAGAGCGATGCCCTCAAGGAGATAAAGAGGATAGCCCGGGAGCGCGAGATTCCCATAAAGGTGGTCGATCGCAAGGAGCTCGATTCGATTTCTCACCTGAAGGCACACCAGGGCGTGGTAGCCTACGCTGAACCCCTCTCCCCGATTTCCTTCAATGATTTTTTAATCTCCTTGAAGGGTGAGAAAGAGCCGCCCGTCGTTTTGCTTTTAGATGAGGTGACGGACCCTCAAAATCTAGGTTCCCTTATGCGCTCTGCCGATGCGGTGGGAGCGAGTGGCATCGTGATCACAAGGAGACGTTCGGTGGGGTTGACACCGGCGGTGGTCAAGGCCTCGGCTGGGGCGGTAGAGCACATTCCCCTGGTTCAGGTTGGCAATCTCGTTTATGCGATCGAGCGATTGAAAGGTGAGGGATTCTGGATCATCGGCGGTAGCACGAATGCGAAAGACGCCTACTTCGAGGCGGATCTCAAGGGCAGAGTCGCCTTCGTCCTGGGGAGCGAAGGGAAAGGACTTTCTCGTCTGGTCGAGCAAAGGTGCGATTTTTTGGTGAGGATTCCGATGCATGGGAAGATATCCTCTCTGAACGTGGCCGTGGCCGGAGCCCTTCTGATGTACGAAGCCAGGAGGCAGAGGATGGTGGCAAACAGCTAGCTACCAGCGATCAGAGATGAGGGACGAGGGACGAAGGACTACGAACCAGGCACCAGGAACCAGCTCGAAACTCGAAATTAGGAATTCGAAATTAGGAATTAGGAATTAGAAAAGGCATAACTAATAACGAATTACTAGTAACGAATAACTAATTTCGAATAACGAAACTGGCTCTTGGCTCCGTGCCCCAAGCTCTAAGCTAAATAGGCACCAGGCACCAAGCACCAGTCGCCTTCACCAGCCGTTTTTCCTTGACGTTTTTGAAATTGGTAATATATAATGATTTCGCTATAGTTTGTTGAGGGGGTGATCGATGTTCCTTGCCTGCCTGATGGCAGGCGGGTCTGACCGTCGGTGATGGGCTTCGAATCTATCCAGTGGCCGAGAAACTTTGGAGGCGATGAGATTGCGAGCCGAAGCAAGG
>DNCG01000028.1:557-1216 GCA_003491635.1 Actinomycetota bacterium | reverse complement strand
GGAGTACTAAGAACACTACCCCCTTTTTTGAAAGCTTTGCCGATGAACAACTCGTGGCAGCGATCAGGGACGGCAACCCCGCCGCAGACGGGGGCTTGGAGTTTCTTTTGGGTAAGTACAAGAATTTCGTCCGGGTCAAGGCCCGTTCTTATTTTTTGATAGGAGCTGATAAAGAGGATTTAATCCAGGAGGGAATGATAGGGTTATACAAGGCGATCAGGGATTTTCGCCCGGACAAGCAGGCCTCCTTTCGAGCCTTCGCTGAACTCTGCATCACCCGTCAAATGATCACCGCCATCAAAACCGCTACTCGACAGAAGCACATTCCCCTGAATTCATACATCTCTTTAAATAAGCCCGTTTATTTTGAGGAGGAGTCCGATCGCACCCTGGTGGATATGCTTTCCGGCTCCGAGACAAGTGATCCAGTGGAGTTGGTGATCACCAGCGAGGAATTGAGAAACATTCGGTCGAGTTTCGGGGAGATATTGAGTGAACTCGAAGCCAGAGTATTGAGGTTGTATATAGAGGGAAAGTCTTATCAGGAAATCGCCGAGGAGCTAAACCGACACGTTAAATCCATAGACAATGCTCTGCAGCGTGTGAAACGAAAGGTCGATTTACATCTCAAGCGGAAGGGCAATTGATCCCTTCAAGGT
>DNCG01000028.1:0-433 GCA_003491635.1 Actinomycetota bacterium | reverse complement strand
CCCTTCAAGGTGAACCCACTTTTTTGCCTGCCTGAGCCAGGCACTGGTGGGCAAGCCGGTGTAGCTCAGTCTGGTAGAGCAGCTGATTTGTAATCAGCTAGTCGGGGGTTCAAATCCTCTCGCCGGCTCCAGTGTCAAAAGAAAATTTAACTTCATCTGCCACGCCTATTATCTGATGCCCAACCACTATCACCTCGTCGTTGAAACCCCCGATGGCAATCTTTCACGAGGGATGAGACAGGTAAATGGCGTCTACACGCAGCGGTTTAACCGAAGGTACAAACGAGTGGGTCATCTCTTTCAAGGACGGTATAAAGCTATTCTCATCGAGAAGGATAGTCACCTGCTTGAGGTTGCCTGCTATATCGTCTTAAACCCTGTGCGAGCAAAGCTTGCCGAGAGTCCGGAGGAGTGGAAGTGGAGCAGCTTTCGC
>DNCG01000020.1 GCA_003491635.1 Actinomycetota bacterium | reverse complement strand
GGAGGGAAGGATTTCGGAGGAGGCGGTGACGGCGATCACGTTCTTTCCCAGGACATCGTGGGCAACCTTCAGCAGAAGGGTGCTGTCGGCTCCCCCAGAGAAGGCAATCATCACGCTTCCCATATCGAGGATGGTCTCACGCAGATTTTGATATTTGCATTTCAAGGGGATGTCCTTGTCCATCGTCTGCTCCGAGAGACTCTTCACCTCTCCTCCCGGCGCTTGGACCAGTTTCGGGTAAAAATTGTCTCGGTGCGGATTCCCGATCCTACCCGACGGCCAGCTTTTTCTTCAAATGCTTGTAGTGTATAATCTAAACCAAATATCAGAAAGGAGCAATCGGTTTTGGGCATACCTTTCCTGGCTTGGCTTGTGACCTGCTTTATTCTGCTGGCCTGGCTTGTTTTTCTCACAATGAGCGTAAGGGGGCTTCAACGTCGGCACAGGGTGGTCTCGGAGGCGGCACGGCGGGAGAACTTGAGTGATACCATCCTCCGCTTCGCCGAGGATGTGCAGTCCCTCCAGGGGCGACTTGAGGGGCTTGAATCGGCTCAGCGGGAGATGGCAGATTGCCTCCGGAGCACCATTCAAAAGGTGGGATTGGTGAGATTCGATGCCTTCGAGGATGTTGGAGGCAAGCTGAGTTTCGCAGTGGCCTTTCTCGACGACCATGGCGATGGGGTTGTGGTGAGCTCCATCAATGGGCGGCGGGAAACTCGAATCTACGCCAAGCCTATTCGAAAAGGGGAGTCCATCTACGCTCTCTCCGCCGAAGAGCGAGGGGCCCTGGCCAGAGCCATGAGTAGGGGTGTTTAGGGTGAAGAGATTATCCCCGATCGATCAAGTTTACCTGGTCATCCGCTTCTCGATAATCCTCGTGATCTGGCTTGCTCTCGGTCTCGGTCGCTTTTCTCCCGGAATCCCACGACTGTTCGTCTGGCTCCTACCGTCCATTTTTACCGCCTACAGTGCCATTTTTGCTCTATCGCTGGGGTTGCTTCCGAGACACCACCGATCCTTATATCTGATCGTCTTACCATTCGATCTCTCCTGTTTGACCTTTGCGGTCTACTTTACCGGGGGGGCCGATAGTCCCTTCTACTTGATCTACTTCATCCCGGCCATCATCTACGCCCTTTGCTTCAAGTCTAGCTTGGGCATAGCCGTCGGACTCTCCTCGGCTGTCCTTTTTTTTCTGGGTAGTCTGAGAGAACTTCCCACATCGGGCTGGGCCGATCTGGGCGTCAAGACCAGTCTCCTTGTGGGAATGACCATCCTTCTGGCCATGATAACCGGAACTGAAAGAACGGAGAGGGAGGAGATAAGGAGGCTTAACCTCGTCCTTTCGGAGAGGAGTGAGGAGCTTTCCAGGAAGGTGACGGAGCTCAACGCCGTCTCCGAAATGGCCATAGCTATTCACTCCACACTGGACATCGACGCCTTAACCAAGTTGACGCTGAATCTGCTCAAGAAGGTGCTAAATCTGGGTGCTTGCTCCTTGATGATGATCGAGAAGAAGACCGGGCAGATCCTTTTCTCGGCCACGGAGGGCTTGTCGAAAGAGGAGGCCAAACGGGCTATCTCCGAGGAGATAGCCGAGAGCATTTTATCGGGTGGGGAATCAAAGGTGGCCGATTACGAGCAGTTGAGCTTCTTCAGATGCATTCCCCTTCTTCACAGGGAGGACATTGTAGCTGCCCTTTGTGTCAACTCCAAGGCCCTCGATGACGTCTCCTCCGACGATGTGATGATACTCTCGGCCATCGCCAGCGAGTTGGCGGTGGCGATAGAAAATGTCCGCCTCTACGAACTGACCAAAAAGCTTTCCATAACCGACGAGCTCACCGGCCTTTACAACTACCGCTATCTCCAGCAGAGGCTAAAAAACGAGTTTGAACGAGCGGGGCGCTATGTTCATCCTCTCTCCCTGATCATGATAGATGTGGACGATTTTAAGTCGTACAACGATACTTACGGGCACGTTCAGGGCGACTCCGTCCTGGCGGAGGTGGCTCGGATAATAAAGGGTGGCTGCCGGGAGTTGGATGTTGTGGCCAGATACGGTGGAGAGGAGTTTGCTATAATTTTGCTAGAAACTGACAGTTCCGGGGCCTTTGTGGTGGCGGAGAAGGTCAGGGAGGCGGTAGCCGAGCATAGGTTTTTGGGCCAGGATGACCGGAAGGATGCTCGATTGAGTGTGAGTCTTGGAATAGCCAGTTACCCGGTTCACGCGGCTGATCTTGAGAGTTTGGTTAAAGAGGCGGATAATGCTCTTTACAGAGCCAAGACTGGGGGCCGAAATAGAATCTGCAAGCCGGGCGAGGAGGGATGATGCACAAGTGGCGATAAAGATAGGATATCTGGGTCCCCAGGGGACTTTCACCGAAGAAGCCCTGCTTTCGGCTATCCCCCTCGAGGGCAAGGAACTCATCCCTTACTCCACCGAACAAGAGGTCATTCGTGCGGTGGAAAGGAAAGAGGTGGATAAGGGCATCGTCCCCATCGAAAATTCCATTGAGGGCTCGGTGAACGTAACCCTGGATATGCTCACCTTCGAGGCAAATCTTCTAATCGAAAGGGAGATCATCACCCCCATCAGGCATTACTTGGTCTCTTCCCCGGGCTTGAGCCTCAAGGACGTCTCTCTTTTGATCTCTCATCCGCAGGCCGCCGCCCAGTGCCGGGGTTACTTGAGCAAGAATCTGCCCAACATCCCCGTGGTGGCCGCGAATAGTACGGCCGAGGCGGTTAAGAGAGCGGCCGAGGAAGGGGGAACGGTGGCGGCCATCGGCACCAGGTTGGCGGCGGAACTCAATGGCCTGGTGATTCTGGACTCGGATATCCAGGACTTCAAGGACAATAAAACTAGATTCGTCATCCTGGGCAGGGAGGCGGCGCCTCGCACCGGCAATGATAAGACCTCCATGGTCTGCTTCATCTACGAGGATAGACCCGGCAGCCTTCTCCAGATATTGCAGGAGTTTGCCTATCGATATATCAATCTGACAAAAATACAGTCGCGTCCCACCAAGAAAGCCTTGGGGGATTACTGCTTCTGGATCGATATGGAGGGGCATCTGGAGGATGAGGCCATTGCCTCGGCCA
>DNCG01000039.1 GCA_003491635.1 Actinomycetota bacterium | reverse complement strand
CGCCTTGAGCGGCGATTTCGTCGCCAACATAGGCGGTTCCCCGGCCCACTCCGATCGGACCCCTGGTCTTTGTCACCTCAAGCTCGAGTCTTAGTTGGTCACCCGGGCGAACCTGTCTTTTGAAACGGAACCTGTCTATACCAGCAAAGAAAGCCTTCTTGCCTTTATATTCCTTCTGGCTCAGGATGGCCACGGCCCCCGCCTGGGCAAGAGCCTCCACTATTAGAACCCCGGGCATAACCGGGTAGTCGGGAAAATGTCCGACAAAGAAATACTCGTCGGCGGCGACGTTCTTCACACCCACCACCCTTTTGCCCTCCTCTAATTCCAGTACCTCGTCCAGAAACAAAAATGGATCCCGGTGAGGAATAATTTCTTTGATCTCGTCCACGTTGAGCATGGAAACCTCCTTTTCACAAAGCAACTAACCGACCACGACCAGCCTCTCAGCTCCGCCGACGGCGGGGCACCCGAGTTATATCCGCTCCTAAGGTTCTGAGTTTGTACTCAAAGTTTTCATGTCCTCTATCTATATGAAAAATGTCGGCGATCTCCGTGACACCCTCCGCGGCCAGACCCGCCAAAACGAGAGCGGCTCCACCCCGAAGGTCGGGGGCTCGAACTGAGGCCCCGGTCACTTTCTCCACCCCTCTAATGGTGGCATGGTGTCCTTGAACCCTGATATCGCCGCCCATCCTATTCAGTTCATCGGCGACCATGAATCGATTCTCAAAAACGTTCTCGGTCACAACGCTGGTGCCTCGAGCCAGGCAAAGGAGGGCCATCGTCTGAGCCTGCATATCGGTGGGGAAACCGGGGTACGGAAGAGTGGCAATGTCTACGGCTTCTGGTCTCTCAGAAGCCAAAATTCTTAGCCCATCGGGAAGCTCCTTGACAGTGAACCCCATCTCCCTCAATTTGGCAACGACCAGCCTGAGATGATCAATACGAGCGCCTTTGACGATTACATCCCCCCGAGTTATGGCCCCCGCCACCAGTAGCGTGCCGGCCTCGACTCGATCCGGGGTGACAGTATGATCCGTTCCGCGGAGTTCTCGAACCCCCTCTATCTCCATAATGCTCGTACCCGCCCCCCTAATTCTGGCCCCCATCTTATTCAAGAAATCAGCTAAGTCTGCGATCTCTGGCTCGCGCGCGGCGTTTTCAAGAATTGTCCTTCCCTCAGCCATACTCGCGGCCATGAGTAGATTCTCGGTCGCCCCGACGCTGGGAAAATCGAGGGAAATAACCGCTCCCTTGAGCACATCAGCCCGTGCATCAATGTAACCGTGTTCGACCTCGATGTGGGCTCCCAGAAGCTCCAAACCCATGATGTGGAGATCTATCTTTCGGGAACCAATATTGCAACCCCCGGGCATGGCCACCTTAGCTCTCCCCAACCGAGCAAGTAAGGGACCCAGAACTATAATCGATGCCCTCATCTGTGAGACAAGTTCGTAGGGAGTAACAAACCTTAGCGATGCTCCGGGTTTAATTACCATCCCCTCGGGGTGTCCCAGATCAACCTGAATCCCCAACGTCTCCAACACTTCCGCCATAGTAAAAACGTCCCTGATTTTGGGGACGTTTCTTAACACACAAGCATCTTCGGTTAAGATGGAGGCGGCCATGAGCTTGAGAGCGGAATTTTTAGCCCCACTCACACTGACCGTTCCCTCCAGTCTGTTGCCGCCGTGAACGATGAATTTTTCGGCCATTCACATCCTTCCCGATCGGTTAAAAGTGACCCATTAACATGGAGCAAAGCAAGAGGAAAACCAAGATCATGGCGATCCACATAGAGATCACCGCCATATTGGGAGAAAGATCAATGGGCCCGATGTGGAGCAAATTTAAACCTACTCCTTTCTCAAACCAGAACATATAGGGGGTTCATGGGATCAACGCCTTCGAAAATCTTCGAATAAACCCACAAACTTATCGAAGAAGAAGCTCAAGATGGCCAGCACCACGAAGACGGTGATCTTTTCCATGAAGGTGGCGAAATTCAAAATTAGAGCCGCCATACTCAACAGGACAGACCAAAAATATATGATCAAAACGGTCTGTTGGTGGCTGAATCCCCTGTAAAGAAGCCGGTGGTGAATGTGGTTCCTGTCGGCCTGGGTTACCGGTCGTTTATTCCTAAACCTACGGAAGATGGCAGAAATAGTATCGAAGATGGGCACCCCCATGATGACAATGGGAACAAGAAGAGCTATGGCCGCCACGCTCTTCATCACGCCCTGCACCGTTATAGCTCCAAGCATGAAACCCAGAAACATGCTGCCCGAATCTCCCATAAAGACCTTGGCGGGATGGAAGTTGTGCTTGAGAAACCCCAGAGCGCTTCCGGCAAGAGCTATGGAGATCATCGCCGTCCCCAACTGCCCAGTTTGATGAGCCACGTAGCACAAGGTCGTTAAGGCTATGACGGAGACACCCGCTGCCAGACCATCCAACCCGTCGATGAAGTTTACGGTATTGGTCAGTCCCACAACCCAGAAAAGGGTGAGGAAAACACCCCATCCACCCAGATAAAGGAGGCCCTTCCCAAAGGGATTCCCCACAAACTCGATCTGAACCCCAGAAAGAATCAAAATGACCGCCGCCCCGAGTTGACCCAAGAACTTCACCTTAGGAGAGAGATCTTTCATATCGTCGATGACTCCGAGGGCTAGGATGAAGGTGGCTCCCAAAAGGATTCCCATCAACTCACGATCGACGCTCAGAAATAGAACCGAGGCAAGCAGAAAACCCAAATAGATGGCCACGCCACCCAGTCTGGGAATGGACTTTGTATGAACTTTCCTTTCAGTAGGACGATCCACCGCCCCCACGCTATTAGCCAACATTTCTACCAGGGGGGTGATAAGAAAGGTGGTGACCATTCCCACAGCAAATATCCACAGATAATTTTTCACGTCTATATCTCGCTTTAAAGTGATTTTTGCTCAGCCTGCCCGCCAACGCCCCGCCGATGGCGGGGCGTTGGACTTCGGACCTCGGCTGAGCTCGGTCGAAGCCTCGAAGCCCTCAGTCGAGTCGCAGGCGGCTCTGCCCTATGCCCGAGAAAATCAACCGCTTCAGTCCCAACCCCGCCTCTTTTAACATGCTCTCCGCCAGGGGATCGGGATATTCATCCCTGAATATGATCTCTCTGATTCCAGCATTGATTATCATCTTGGAGCAGAGAATGCAGGGTTGATGGGTGGAGTATATGGTAGATCCCTCTATCTTGATTCCATGAAGGGCAGCCTGGATGATGGCATTTTGCTCCGCGTGAAGCCCCCGGCAGAGCTCTTGTCTCTCCCCTGAGGAGATGTTCTGTTTTTCTCTGAGACAGCCGACCTCGGCGCAATGTCTTAAATCCCTGGGAGCACCATTGTAACCGGTAGCCAGTATCCTCTTGTCTTTGACTATGATCGCCCCTATCTGTCGCCTGAGACAGGTGGAGCGGGTGGAGACCTGCTCCGTGATGCTCAGAAAGTACTCATCCCAAGAGGGACGCTCCATTTTTCACCCCTGAATTAGTCGGTAGTTGTCGGTTTCTTAGTCGGGAGTAGAACTCCTAAATCCTAAATCACAAATCCCAAGTTTCAAACATTGTTTTGAGCTTTGTATTTTGAATTTTGTGCTTGCCGTGAAGTATTCATAACTTCACGGCTTGTTTGAAATTTGGTGCTTGGTGCTTCGAATTTCTTATTAATTAACTCCCCACTCCCCACTCTTTACTGTCTTTTACCTTTTTAGTTCGGGGTAGAGGGGAAACTTCTCACAGAGCTCCCTGACTTCCCCTCGCACCTCGCTGCAGATATCCTCGTCTCCGATATTTTTGAGAACTTTGGTAATGAGACTCCCTATCTTTCTCATCTCCCCCTCTTCCATGCCCCGCGTGGTCACAGAGGGAGTCCCAATCCTGATCCCACTGGTGACAAAGGGGCTTCTCGTCTCAAAGGGAATGGTATTTCTGTTCACAGTTATACCCACCTCATCCAAAGCGGTTTGGGCATCCAACCCGGTGATACCTTGGGGAGTCAAATCAACCAGGAAGAGATGGGTATCGGTACCTCCAGCCACCAAGCGAAAGCCCGATTCCTTCATCGTCTCCGCCAAAGCGATGGCATTTTTGATGACTTGTCTTTGATACTCCCTGAACTCCCCGGTGAGTGCTTCTTTGAAGGCAACCGCTTTTGCCGCAATGACGTGCATTAGGGGTCCACCCTGGATGCCAGGAAAGATCGTCTTATCGATGGCCGCAGCGAACTCGGCTCGGCAGAGAATCATGCCAGCCCGAGGACCCCTGAGAGTTTTATGGGTGGTGGAGGTGACAAATTCGGCATAGGGAACCGGATTGGGGTGAAGACCAGCCGCGATGAGACCAGCAATGTGGGCCATGTCCACCATAAGATAGGCGCCGACCTCATCGGCTATGTCCCTAAATCTAGCAAATTCTATCCTCCGAGGATAGGCACTTCCTCCGGCAACGATCAACTTGGGTTTATGTTTCTTCGCCAGGGAGAGAATCTCATCGTAATCGAACTGCTCAGTCTCCCTGTTCACACCATAGGTAAGAAAATTATAAAGCCTGCCGGAGAAATTGACCGGACTACCCGTGGTCAAATGACCGCCGTGAGAGAGTTCCAACCCCATCACATTGTCGCCGGGCTCCAAGACGGCAAAGTAGACCCCCATGTTGGCCTGAGAGCCGGAGTGTGGCTGCACATTCGCATGTTCGGCGCCGAAGAGAGCTTTCGCCCTCTCGCACGCTAATCTCTCCGCCACATCGACGAGCTGGCATCCGCCGTAATACCGCCTGTCCGGGTAACCCTCCGCATATTTGTTCGTCAAAACGGAGCCCTGGGCCTCCATCACAGCGAGACTGGCAAAGTTCTCGGAGGCGATCAGCTCGAGGGTGTTCCTCTGGCGATCGAGCTCCTTCAGCATAGCTTGTGCCACCTCGGGATCCACCCGTCGAATTATTTCATTCATCCCCCAATCCTTTCCTCAAATACTTCCTTTCTACCTCCATTATCTTTCCCACGCGGCGGGCATGCCGACCCCCCAGAAACTTCGTCTTGAGCCATACATCCACGATCTCCACGGCCAAGTCGACATCGATGATTCTGGCAGCCAGAGCCAGGATGTTGGCATCGTTGTGCTTCCTGCTACACCTGGCAGAATATAAATCATTGCAAACAGCCGCGCGAATCCCGGGGATCTTATTTGCCGTCATGGCCATTCCGATTCCCGCCCCGCAAACTAGAATCCCGCGGGTGTAATCCCCTTTAGCCACAGGACAGGCTACCTTCTCAACGTAGTCCGGATAATCAACGGATTCCAAGCCATTCGTCCCCACGTCGGTGACCTTGGTTCCTCGCTCCTCGAGAAACTTTTTGATTTCCTCCTTCAAACCATAACCGGCGTGATCGGAACCGATGATGACCTTCATCTCGCCCCCTGGAAAACCTGAGTTTGGGTAATTTCCAGAATAGTCAACAAGCAAGGATTAATCAAGCACCCATCAACAACTCCGCCAGTTTCAGGAGCTCGCTCTCCAACTCCTCCACACACTTCCTGTAAGCCTGGATATCCTTACCAACCGGGTCAGCGATGTCAAATCTGAAGGGATCCTCGGACGGTCTGAAGAAGCGCTCGCCCTTCTCCTTCAAACTTTGGGGCAAGGACTCTCTCAACGCACCCATCTCTTCCTCAATCTCCTCGAACCTTTCCCGAGTGTCGCCGTGGATACGCTTCAACTCCTTCACCTTTCTTGAAAGATCCCCACCCACCTCCACTGAAGAATTTAAAGCGGCCTTCATTAAATCCTTTAAGCTGGTGAACTCCTTCAAAATAAAGACCTTATCCTTCGCCCGGGGTGCCATCCTGAGCACCTCATCCTTGTGCCGCTTGCTCATGGTAAAAATCAGATCAGCTCGCTCGACCATGTCCGGGAAAAGCGCTTTCGTCCTATGAGAACTTAGATCGATTTCCCTCTCCTTTAAAACCTCAACGGCCAGGGGAGCCGAGCTTAAACCCTCTACTGCCCCGGTTCCAGCCGAGTGGATTTTAATATCCAAGTGGCGTGCCCTCGAATCCTTCTCCAGAATGTCCCGGAACAGGGCCTCTGCCATGTTGCTCCTACAGGTGTTACCCGTGCACACGAAAAGGATGTCCATTCTGCTTTCCCACTCTCACAATTCCTGGTTCCTGGCTTGTCCTGAGCTTGTCGAAGGATGCCTGATGACTGGCAACTAACTGCTTTTTACTCCAATATATCTCAAAAACCTTTCTATCTCTTGAGCCGGAATCGCTCCCTCTCGCAGTACCACCGGTGGCATCCTCGTTAAATCAAGGACGGTCGATTCCGTCTTAAGCTCCGTTGGTCCCCCATCCAGGATCAAATCAACCCTCCGACCTATACCCCCCAGAACCTGCTCCGTTACCACTGGACTGGGGTAACCGGAAAAATTTGCGCTGGTGAGTGCAAGTGGCACTTTAACCGCCCGCGACAGGGATAGAGCTATGGGATTGCTGGGAAATCTTATTCCCACGGTCTCACCACCGCAGGTAATCAAAGAGGGAACTGCCCGACTCCTTCTAAAAATTAGCGTGAGAGGACCGGGTAAAAAGCGCTCGGTTATCTCACGCACAAAAGACGGGGGATCTTCGACGAGAAAATTCAAGTCCTCCAAACTCACCGGGCATACCGCCAGGGGCTTCGTGAAAGATCTCCCCTTCACCTCAAAGATTTTGGTCACCGCTCGCTGATTGAAAGCATCCGCCGCTAACCCATAAACAGTCTCCGTGGGATAAACAACCAACTCACCGGCCCTGATGAGGGCAGCGGCTTCCTCAATGAGGAGAGGATCAGGTTTCTGGGGATCTATCTTTGAAACCTTAGCTTGCATTTCGCCACCGGGTTGGGGGTCAATACATCAGCGCCTGAGGGCCGTCACAAACCGCTTGATTCCCGCGTAATCCCGGGAAATTTGAATTCCATTAAAACACCCAACCTCCTCGATCAAAGCAGCAACGGCTCCAGCCTGGTCATACCCGACCTCGAGAGCTAGAAGCCCTCCAGCTCGTAAATAGAGAGGTGATTCGCTCACGATCCTTCGATGAAATTTGAGACCATCGACTCCACCATCCAGGGCCAGGAGGGGCTCGAAATCGCGAATCTCTTTAGAAAGACTCTTCATTTCCTCGCACCTCACATAGGGGGGATTGGAGACAACGATATCCACTTCACCTTTCAAATCCGCCAGGCCATCGAAGAGATCGCCTCGTATCAAAACCACCTTCTCCTCCAAACCATGAGATCGGGCATTCACCCTGGCCACCTCCAGGGCGCTTGGGGATATATCCACCGCATAGACGAGGGTCTCCGGGACCTCATAGGCGATGCTCAAAGCGATGGCTCCGCTCCCAGTTCCCAAATCAACGACGGTGAGGGGTTTGGTTTCCTTTAAAGCAAAGGAAACAACCAACTCGACCAGAATCTCGGTCTCCGGTCGGGGGATGAAGACACCCGGTTCGAGCTTCAGGTTCAAATAGCGGAAGGGTTGCTCCCCCAAGATATACTGGGTGGGCACACCCCTAAGGCGCTCTTCGATGATAGCCTCGCAGGAAGCCTTCTCTGCTTCGGTTAAAACCCGAGAGTCGTGAGCATAGAGACTGGATCTGGGGAGACCGAAAACAGCTCCCAGCAAAATTTCCGCCTCCCTGAGGGAACTTTCCAGACCAAACTCCTCGAAGCGAGAGGCGGCCAGCTTCAGTGCTTCCGAGAGATTCGAGACTCTTCCCTCAAACAACCAGCCTCACCTTCCTGGACAAGCTCCATTAGACGACCTGCTCGAGCTTTGCAGCTCTATCGGCAGCGGCCAACTCCTCTATCAACTCATCGATGCTTCCTTCAAGCACAGAGTCCAGATTATGAAGGGTAAGACCTATACGGTGATCGGTCACCCTTCCCTGGGGAAAATTATAGGTTCTAATCCGCTCGCTTCTGTCGCCGGTTCCAACCTGCAACCGCCTGGCCTCAGCGATCTCTTCTCTCTGTTCCTCCTGCAATTTTTCATAGAGCCGCGCCCTCAAAATACGCATTGCTTTCTCCCTATTCTGGAGTTGAGAGCGCTCCTCCTGGCAAGAGACGACTATTCCAGTGGAAAGGTGGGTGATCCGCACAGCCGAATCGGTGGTGTTAACCGATTGCCCGCCTGGTCCACTCGAACGGAATATATCGATGCGAAGATCGTTTGGATTTACCTCCACCTCCACCTCCTCGGCCTCGGGGAGAACGGCCACGGTGGCGGTGGAAGTGTGAATGCGCCCACCCGATTCGGTCACGGGTATTCGCTGAACACGGTGCACACCGGACTCGTATTTGAGCCTGCTGTAAGCTCCCTTCCCGGTGACCTCGAATATGACCTCCTTGAAACCGCCCATATCCGATGGGCTACTGTTCAAAACCTGAGTTCGCCAACCCCGACCCTCGGCATACCTGGTGTACATTCGATAGAGATCGGTGGCAAAAAGACTGGCTTCTTCCCCTCCGGCCCCCGCCCTGATCTCCATGATCACATCCTTTTTATCACGAGGATCTTTGGGGACGAGCATTTGCTTGAGCTCCCCTTTCAATTCCTCTCCTCGCTGCTGAAGAGAGTGTAGTTCATCGTGGAGGAATCGCTCCATCTCAGGATCCTTCTCACCACGAAGCATCTCTTTAACCTCAGCTATACTATCGAGGACCCTTCTGTAATCATCGATCTTTTCCACCAATCCGGCGAGTTCGGAGTGGGCCCTCGCATACTCCGCATACCTCTTCGCATCCGCCAGAATCTTCGGATCACTGAGCTTATCGGTTAACTCCCTGTACTTGTCTTCGATTTCCTTCAATCTGTCTAACACTTAAATCACCTTACCAGCTTCAAAAGCGAGATTTTTAAGGCAGCGTTTCTACCTCATCCTCGTCTCTTACGCCCTCTAAAATAAGGAGCCTCTCCAGCGAGGCGATGGCCACCTCGAGTTGATCCAAAGAGGGCTCCAACGTGGTCATCTTCTGGAGCGCAAGACCCGGTGCCATCAGGGCCTGAACAAATCGGCTGTCCCGGTGATTTCGCGCCAATTTAATTATCTCATAAGAGATACCAGCAACCAAGGGAATCACAGCCAGACGGGAAAGAATGCGCATCAAAAGGGGTTGCCTGCCAAGGAAGACAAAAATAAGGATGAGTACCACGAGGACTATCAGAATAAAACTCGTCCCA
>DNCG01000065.1:3438-4079 GCA_003491635.1 Actinomycetota bacterium | reverse complement strand
CTTCGCCGATGTCATCGTTAAAGCATTGGCGCTGAAGGCGAGGTGGCAGGAGAGGAAGTTCAAGAAAATCCTTCCCGATGTTCCCACCGTCGTCTTTTTCGACGAACCCTATCTGACTTCATATGGATCGGCCTTCTTCAGTTTGAATCGGGGAGACGTCGTCAAGCATTTGAGTGAGGTGTTCTCGCTGGTGGATGGTTTAGTTGGCGTGCACTGTTGTGGAAGGACCGATTGGACGCTTTTTACCGAGAGTGGTGCGAACATCATCAGTTTCGATGCCTATGATTACGCCGAGAGTATCGCTCTCTATCCGCGCGAAATCGACCAGTTTTTGAAGGGCGGAGGAGTTCTTGCTTGGGGCATTGTTCCCTCCACCTTTCCTGATCCCAGCCGTGTTGAGAAGGAGAATGCGGAGAGTCTGATCGCCAGGCTGGAAGAGAAGATGCAACTCCTCGTGGACAAGGGCATCGATAAGGAAGTTTTGTTGGAAAATTGCCTGATCACTCCGAATTGTGGCACCGCCTCGATGTCGATCGAGTTAGCCGAACGAGCTTATGAACTCACGAGAGCCGTCTCCGACGGGATGAAGAAGAAATATTTTGGCAGATAGCCAATGGCAGATGGCGGATGGCTTATAGCTG
>DNCG01000065.1:0-3255 GCA_003491635.1 Actinomycetota bacterium | reverse complement strand
GATGGCGGATGGCTTATAGCTGATAGCTGATAGCTGATAGCAGATGGCAGATGGCTTATGGTAGGTAGGGGCCAGGGTTCAGGGTCCAGTCACCAGGAATCAGGAACAAGGTACTAGGTACCATGAGCAGCTGACATCCGTCATCCGACACCCGACAAAAACGGGGACATTTAAGGGAGGAAGATGGTGAGGGTTGTAGTTGTTGGTTCTGGACCGGGTGGGTTCAATGCGGCCATGTGTGCCTCCCGGCTTGGTGCCGAGGTGGTGCTCGTCGAAAAGGATCACCTTGGCGGGGTTTGCCTGAACAAGGGGTGTATTCCCACAAAGGCCCTTCTCCGTTCGGCTGAGATTTTATCCCTCTTAAGAAGGGCCGATGATTTTGGGCTCATCTCCGAGAATCCGCGCTATGATCTCAAAAAAATGGTTGAACGGAAGAATAGGTTGGTCGAGCGATTGAGATTTGGGATGGAATCGCTCCTGAAAACGCACCACGTTCATATCGTGGGCGGCCGTGCCCGTTTGCTCTCGCCTGATCTCCTCTACGTTGACACCTCAAACGGTGGACCGGAGACGATCGAGACGGATAGGATCATCCTGGCCACGGGCTCGGATGATCTGATACCTCCCTTTGTCGACTCGGAAAGGGAGGCCGTTTTGACGACCTTCAGGGCTCTGGATGTCGAGCAACTTCCATCGAGCCTGGTTATAGTTGGAGGCGGGGTGGTCGGTGTCGAGTTTGCCTCCCTTTTTAACGCACTCGGCTCCGATGTCACTTTGGTCGAGATGCTTCCCCAGATTCTACCTTTGGAGGATGCGGAGCTAAGTGCGGCTCTTCGGGAGAGGCTGGAAGCGCGTGGAATTAGGGTTGTTGTGGGGGCCAAAGTCGAGGGGGTGGAGTATGAACCCAGGGGTGTTTCGACGAGGTTATCCGAGGGAAAGGTCGTTTCCGCGGAAAAGATATTGATCGCCATGGGGAGAAGGCCCACCGTGGCTGATCTGGGTTTTGAAGAGGGGGGCGGTTTAATGCAAAATGGGGCCATCGTCGTCGATGAGGGGATGAGGACTTCCATCCCGAACGTTTATGCCGTTGGGGATGTGGTTGGCAGGGCCATGCTTGCCCACGTGGCCATGGCCGAGGGATTGGTGGCCGGGAAGAATGCCCTGGATGGCGATGAAAGGATGACCTACGAGCTGATTCCCAACTGTGTTTATTCTTTTCCCGAGTTGGCCAGCGTTGGCTTGACCAAAGAGAAGGCCGAGGAGTTGGGTTTCAAGGTCAAAGTGGGCAGTTTCCCCCTCGCGGCGAACGGTAGGGCCCACACTTTGGGAAAGACCGAGGGGTTCATCCAGCTCTTGATGGACGCCATCGACGATAGGATTCTAGGTTGTCAGATAATCGGCTATAACGCCACCGAGCTGATTCACGAAGCAACGCTGGCCATAAAGCTGAAGGCAACCGCCGGCGACCTGATGGAGACGATACATGCTCACCCGACGCTCTCCGAGGGGTTTGTGGAGGCGGCACGAAGCATCTATGGAGAGGGAATCTACACCGCTTAAAAAACAAATACCAGGAACCAGGAACCAGAAGTCAGTTGACGGTTCACGGTTGACAGTTGACAGATTCTTTCCTGGTTTGTCATCCGACATCCGACAAACGTCATTCGACAAATTGGGAACCAGAGACCAGATACCAGAAAGATTACCCCATTGGCTCATCAAGCACGGTCCTCAAGGCCCAAATTTCCGATGGGTCGGGGAAATTCTTGCGGGGTTTGGTCTTAGTACCGTTTGCCAGAGCGCGCTGTGTCCAAATTTAGGGGAGTGCTTTTCGAGGGGTACGGCCACTTTCATGATTTTGGGGACTAGATGCACTCGCAGGTGCGGATTTTGTGCCATCGAAGAGGGTGAGTTTCTCTTGCTCCAGGAGGATGAGCCGGAAAGGCTCGCCCTCGCGGCTCGGGAGCTTGGTTTGAGATATGTGGTTGTAACCTCCGTCACCCGGGATGATCTGCCGGATGGGGGTGCCTCTCAATTCGCCGCCACGGTTAGGGCGGTTAAGAATATGCTCCCGCGGGCGTGGGTCGAGGTTTTGACACCGGATTTTCGAGGCTCCATCGATGCCCTCACCGTGGTGTTAAGGGAAAAACCACACGTTTTTGCCCACAATCTTGAGACCGTCCCCCGTCTCTATCCTCTTGTGCGCCCCGGAGCCGATTACGAGAGATCGCTCTATGGTTTAAGAGAAGCTAAGAGGCTGAACGGGGCAGTTTTGACGAAATCCGGTCTAATTCTTGGTTTGGGGGAGAGAAGGGGAGAGATAGTTCGGGTCATGGAGGATCTGCGGGGGGCTGGTTGCGATGTGCTCACCCTGGGTCAGTATTTACGACCTTCTAAAGAACAGTTGCCGGTGGCAAGGTTCCTCCCTCCAGAGGAGTTTGCCGGACTGGAAGCGGTTGCCCGGAGGATGGGATTTCGAGCCGTCTCGGCGGGGCCTTTCGTGAGGAGTTCTTACCGGGCAGGGGAACTCCTCTGCGGGATTTTATCGAAATCTTAGCGACTAGAGTTTGGCGTTTTTAAAACTGTGGGTGAACGAGAAGTTTTGGCAAAGGCCAGACCTTCGAAAACACGCAGAAAAGGCACTGTCGTTCCAACGGGGCAGGCGCAGTACGGCCATTTACCCTGTTGGCGAGACCCGTTCTACGGGTCGAGCGAAGCGAGCTTTACGGGGCCGCTCGGGTCTCGCCCCGCCGCGGACTTCCGGTTTTCTTGGTCTTTTTTCTGGCGGGGCTTTGACACGGTCTTCTTAAGCAAATGGGCCTCGCCTCTACATAAGGGTGCCAACTTAGCGTGTTCATAGTTCATCTTAGATTTGAAAATTTTGGTGGTGATCGAAATGGAATACAGGCTCATTGCTGATGCTTATGAGAAGATAGAGGCTACCAGCAGGCGGCTGGAGATGACCGATCATCTGGTTGATCTCATCGAGCGCACTCCCAAAGATCTCATCGACAAGGTGGTCTATCTCACCCAGGGAAAGCTTTACCCCGATTATGAGGGAATAGAAATTGGAATCGCCGAGAAGTTGGCCATCAGGGCCATAGCCCTGGCGACGGCGGTGGACGAAGGAGCGGTCAGGAAAAGCTTTGAGCGCACCGGCGATCTTGGAGAGACCGCTCGGGAACTCCTCGAGCAGAAGGCCCTTAAGGTTAGGAAGCCACTGACTGTTGAGAAGGTCTTCGAAACGCTGGATAA
>DNCG01000063.1 GCA_003491635.1 Actinomycetota bacterium | reverse complement strand
TTGGTGGACTTTGAGGGCGGTTTCCTCCACCTTTCGGGTCACTTCCTTCGATAATCTGGCCGGTACGAAGTACTCCGTCTGTCCCATGGTGTACATGGCCTCGAAGTCGAAGAACTCCTTCTTGGGCACGATTTCAACGATGGGAAGGAGGGTGGGATTATCATTTCCCAGTAGACTCACGGCCACCTCCGTACCCACGATGTATTTTTCGATGATCACCTTGTGGTCATAGCTGAGGGCCCCGATCAAAGCACCCGGAAGCTCCTGGGCGGTTTTAACGTATTTGATCCCCAAGGCAGACCCCTGCCTGGCTGGTTTGACCATGAGGGGAAGGCCCAGTTTTTTGACGATGTTGCCCAAGGCTCCGGAGGCCCCCATCTCCTTAAAGGCTCCTTGGCTGAGGGCATAGAAGGGGGGTGTGGGTACCCTTTCTAATTGGAAGATCTCTTTGGAGATGGCCTTGTCGAAGCCGACGATACTCGAATAGACCCCCGGTCCGGTGTAGGGAATATCGAGTATCTCCAGCAACTCCTGGATGGTCCCATCCTCCCCATATTTACCATGAAGGGCGATGTAGACCAGATCGGGAGCTTCCCTCTTGAGGTTGTCCACCATGCTCTCGTCGATATCCAACTGGATGATGGGGTGACCTTTTTCCTTCAGGGCCTCGGAAACCCTGTGACCACTTTTCAGGGAGACTTCCCTCTCGAGGGAACGCCCGCCCATGAGCACTGCTATCTTCTCCTTCACTGCCATTCGCCTCCTTCGTCGGTTAAAGCATAAGTGGGGTTGTTTAAATATTTTCCATCCGACACCCCTCATCTGACGATTTCTTAAAAGAACATCTCTCCCTCCATGACCGTCACGGCCTGACCACCTACCCTGACGACCTCGACTCGGTCTCCAACGAAGTGTACCTCAACCAGAATTTCGCTGGGCCGGTTGATTTCATATCCCTGCTCCGAGATTATTGTCACGGGGGAGTTACCCCGGATTGCCCTGTTCTTGATCAGGTAAGCGCCGAGAGCTCCGTTGGCCGTCCCTGTGGCTGGGTCCTCAAATATCCCCACCGCGGGAGAGAAATTTCTCGTGTGGACCATGGCCATGGGGGAGAGGGTCTGAAGGGTGAAGACGTGTGTTGAGACCACGCCGGCCTCCTCGTTAAATCGTTTTAAGGCGAAGAAGTCGGGGCTCATCTTTTGCACGGCAGAGAGGTTCTCTGCTGGAACCATCAGTTGGGGTAGACCCGTGGAGACTATCTCCAGGGGAAGGTTTGTCTTCTTAATCTCGTCGACATCCGCTCCCAGGGCTCCGGCCAATTTTTCCAGTGGGCCCTCAAAAGGCCTAAAGGCCGGTTTGACCTGGGTCATCATTATCTTCTTGACCTCTCCTTTTTTTATTTGAAACTCCACGGGTAGGATTCCAGCTTTCGTCTGCTGGAAGACGGTGGTCGTCGGCTCTCTCAGGAATATCCTTGCCTCTTCGGCCAGGGTGTGGAAGGCAGCGATGGTCGGATGTCCCGCTAGATCTAGCTCTCGTTCGGGGGTGAAGAAGCGTACTCGAAAGTCGGCCTTCTCGGTTGGTCTGAGGACGAAGGCCGTCTTCGATAGGTTCATCTCCCGGGCTATCTTTTGCATCTCCTCATCGGTCAAATCATCAGCCTCGGTGACCACTCCTGCGGCGTTACCGGCTAAGGGAGTGGAGGTGAAGACATCGACCTGTTTAATCCGAACCCTTTTCATTAGAATCACCGCTGTTGAGATGCACTCCCTTGGCGAAGGTCTCATAGAGTTCCATCTGTCTCCTAACCACTTTGGCCAGCCTTTTTATTCCTTCCCGGATTTGCTCCTCCTCGGGGTAGGAGAAGTTTAGGCGCATGCAGTTCTTGCCACTTCCATCGTGGAAGAAGGCTCTGCCGGGAATGTAGGCTACCTTTTCCTCGTCGATGGCCTCGGCCAGCATTTCTGTGGTGTCTATGTAATCGGGCAGGGTCGCCCACAAAAACAGTCCTCCTCCTGGTTTCGTCCAGCTTGCCTCGGGCGGGAAGAACTCCTCGAGGGATTCGAGCATCGCATCTCGCCTTCTTTTATATGTCTTGACCAGTTTCTTCAGGTGGGCCTTCCAGGGGTGACTGGTGAAGTACTCCTCGACCAGGCGTTGGGAGAGAGAGCTCGTGCAAAGATCGGCGGCTTGCTTGGCGAAGATCAGCTTCTCTACGATCGGTCTCGGGGCGGCCACCCAGCCCAATCTCAAACCCGGACAGAATATTTTAGAGAAGGTGCCGAGATAGACGACCGATTCGTCCATTGATCTCAGAGGCCTTACGGGTTGACCTTCAAATCTCAATCGACTGTAAGGGTCGTCCTCTATGATCAGCAGATTGTTTTCGTGGGCCAGTTCCAGGAGTCGCTGGCGCCTTTTGGCGGACAGAGTTACTCCCGCTGGGTTGTGGAAGGTGGGCACGACGTAGAGAAATTTTGGAGCGTGCCCCTCCCTTTTCAATTTTTTGAGGGTATCTTCCAGGAGGTCAACTCGCAGACCGTCCTCATCGAGGGCGACGGGGATGATCTTTGCCTGGTGACTGGAGAACGCCTGCAGGCCCCCCACATAGCTGGGTGCTTCCACGATGATTTCATCGTCTCGATCGATAAAGATCTTACCGATCAGCTCCAGTCCCTGCTGGGCGCCGTCGGTGATGATGATTTCCTCCGTGTCCACGTCCATCCCATCTTCTCGCATCAAGGTGGCTATGATCTCCTTGAGCCCCTGGTGCCCTTCGGACGGCCCATACTGCAGGGCGGCGCTGCCCTCCCTTCGCATCACCCTTCGCGTCGTCTCCACCATTCTTTCCATGGGGAAAGATCTGGTGTCGGGAAGCCCCCCGGCGAAGGAAATGATGTCCGGTCTGGCCGTCACGCTCAGGAGGTTTCTTATCTCCGACGATCTCATTAAGGACGTTCTCTCGGAGTACAACTTGGCCCATTTATCGAAGATTAATTCGGTCATTTTTCTCCCGCACTCCAAAAATCTTGATCCGATAATAAAAATGCCTCTCGATCTCAGGGACGAGAGGCGGGTCTCGTGGTACCACCCATATTCACCCCGCCTACGGCGGGGCCTCATTTCAGATAACGGTCGGGAACCGGCTAGGCTTACTTGCCCTGAGCGTTCGGCTTAGCAGCTCCGGGATGGCTTTCCATCGGACATTGGCATCGGTTTCCACCTACTCCGACTCTCTAGGGCCAAGAGGCCGATGTACTCTTCCCTTCATCGCTTTCTTGTCTGTTTTGGGAAAATCATATAATAGACTTTCTGCACTGTCAAATTGCCCAAAGGGCGGCATTGTGTTAGGTTTTCAATTATGAGAGGGAGAGAAAAGTTTGATGTCGTCATCGTCGGCGCCAGCTTCGCCGGCTTGGCGGTTGCCAGCCGGCTCAAGGGAAAGGTGCTCTTGATCGACCGGAAGGATATAGGTTCTCTTCCCACCTCCGCCTGTGTTACTCCTCTCGATCTAATCAAGGAGAGGGGCTGCGAGCGATCCGTTCTCCACGTGGTGGACAAGGTAAAATTTTCCACTCCGCATGGCACCATCTCCTTCAAGCCGATTACACCGCTGGCGACCTTCGATTACAGAACTTTTTGCCGTTGTCTTTTCTCCTCCGTGGAGTTCAGGAAGGAAAATGTCGTTGCTTTTGATGGGGGTGAGATTGAGACGAACGGGGGGAGATATTCGGCGCTGATCTTTGTGGATTGCACGGGCTGGAGAGCTCGCCTTGCATCCCTGCTAGATGGGAGCTTTCTCAATCGTTGCAGGTTGGGCTTTGGCCTGGAGACGGAGATTGAATACAAAACGGACGCTGTGCACTTTCTCTGGGATCCCGGGATCATCAGGAGGGGATATGCCTGGATTTCCCCGAGAGGGGAGAAAGCCGGATTTGGCCTGGGAAGCTATGAGGGAAAGACGGATCTTTTGCCCGGGCTGAGGAAGCTCGTGGCCGGCTACGGTTTGGAGGTTGGCAAAATTCGGGGAGGGTTTATGCCCTGCGGGTTGCGGAGCCCCATCCTGCAAAAGCTTTTCTTGGTGGGAGATTCGGCGGGCCAGATTCTTCCCCTGACCGGCGAGGGAATCCGCCAGAGCATTTACTTTGGGGAGAGATGCGGCGAGATAATTCAGAGAATAATCGAGGGGGAAGTGAGCTTGGAGAAGGGCTTGAAAGACTACGAGCTTCTGGTTAGAGGGCACCGAGGGGTTTACCGTTTCTTCGAGAGACTGCAGGGTCTCTGGCCAAGGATTCCAACTTGGAGTGTGCAGTTGGTGGCGCACCTGCTTGTTAGAGAACCCCTTTGTCGACTTGCTCAAGAAAACTATTTGCGATGGCCGCTTGAGAATACCCGGGTATTTTCTTGAAAGGTGGGGCAAGTTGCACTAAAATCAAGATGGAGCGAGATTTCATTGGGGGTGAGAAGAATGGTTGAAAAACGAAGAGGTGGATTCTGGTCGGGCTTGGTCGGTTTTTTCTTTGGCACCGTCGTGGGAGCTCTTGGGGGATTGCTCTTTGCCCCCAAGTCTGGTAAGGAGACACGCGAGCAAATCAAAACCAAAGCCGAGGAGCTGGTGGAGACGGGCAGGGAAGCTTATGAAACCCAGAAGACAAGGTTAGAGGAGACCCTTGAGGTCGGCAAAAAACTTGCTTCTGAGAGGACGGGAGCGCTAAAGGAAAAGGTTGCTGAGGCGAAGGAGAAATTCAAAAAGCAGGTTGAATCGGCCAAAGGCAAGTTAGAAGAGGTGAAAAAGCCCGCAAGGGAAGAGGCGGAGCAGGCGGAAGAGAAGACGAAGAAAACGGAATAAGGTGATGCATTGAACTAAAGGTCGGTTGGCGGGAATGCCCAGCCGATCTTTTTATTTTTGGGGGAGAAATTGGGCAGCAAGAAAGCTAGCCAAACACTGGGTTTAGTTGTGATCGCCCTCGACGATGGCCAAAAGATCGGAGAGGTCAAAGACCTGGTTTTGGATGTTGATGGGATGCGCCTGCGGGCTGTGACCGTCCGTCACCCAGGTGTTTTTGGGCGCGAAAGGGCAATCGCCTTTGAGGATGTTGAGGCCATTGGCAAGGATGCCTTGACCATCCGGAGTCGGCAGGTTCTCGTTTCCAAGAAGGCGCTGATGAAGTCGATGGGCAGAAAGGCACCTCTGCTGAATGCCGCTGTGCTCACGGAAAGTGGGGAGAGGTTGGGAGAGGTTTCCGATTTTACCCTCGATTTGAAGATGGGCTCCATCGAAGAGCTGGAGGTAAGCCGGGGATTGCTCAAGGATATAGCCGGGGGGACGATGGTCATTTCAGCGAGAGATATTCTCACCATCGGGGCGAATGCGGTTATCGTTTCCGCCGGAGTTGAGAAGAGGTCGAGAGGAGGAATCGAGGAGACTCTGGCTCGGATGGGTGCTCGAGCCCGCTTGATCAGGAGGGACGCGATCTTAAAGGAGGAGGAGTACTGTTTGGGTAAGGTGGCCGGAAGAACGATCAAGGGGGGCGGGAATGAAGTTATCATCGGCCAAGGCGAAGTCATAGGAAAGGAACACATAGAGGCCGCCAGGGCGGAGGGAAAGCTTCACGAACTAGCCCTGGCTGCGGGATTGGCCGTTGT
>DNCG01000104.1 GCA_003491635.1 Actinomycetota bacterium | reverse complement strand
TTCTTCCTTACCCTCTCTTATTGGGAGATGAGAACCGCGACTATTCCCACCAGGTAGATTCCGTCGAAGACTCCCGCTCCGCCGATGCTCATTATCCCTGGTTGCATCATCCTTCTTATGGTCGGTAGGTTGAGCAGATCCGCCCCGATCAGGGTTCCCAGCACCCCGGAGATGTAGGCGATGGGGGCCGGGTTCGAGGGGACGAGGAGCAAAGCTAGAAGAGCGGAGGCAATGGGAGGAATAAAGGGTGGCAGGGCTATTCCTATTCCTCTCACGGGCCTGCTGAAGACCTTGGCTACCAGTGCGATCACAGCTATTGAGATCAAGGCGGCCAACGGTGGAGCTTTTGGTAGCAGATAGAGGCAGAGTAAAGCGGGCATTAAGGCTCCACCAACGTTTATTGCCAGGACCTGTTCCTGGACTTCGGGGACGGTGAATCCAAAGAAGTATCTGAAAAATTCCAGAGCTTCGTCTCTCCTCACCACGGCCACCTTTCTTTTCAGGATGGGAATATTAATGGTGCTTCCTATCAGACAGAGAAAAAAGAATAAAACTCCAAGCGTGGGGTTCAAGCCCAGCCTGTAGAAGGCCACCTCTATCACCTTAATCTGAACTAAGAAGATCAGGATCGGCAGAAGCAGAATCAAGAAGAAGAACAGCGCGAGCGAAATCGGCAAAAAAAGCATAGCTTACCCTTTTTCCTTCAGGATTGTTCTCGTTATTGTTATAATTATCTCATTGATGCCCCGGGAGGTCTATATGGCCGAAAAAGTGAAGGTCACTCTGCCGGACGGGTCGGCTCTGGAGGTGGATAGAGGGACCAGGCTCGATGAGCTGGCGGCCCAAATTGGTCCAAAGCTGGCCAAAGAGGCTCTGGCCGGGAAGGTCGATGGAAAGCTAGTCGATTTGAACACACCCATTTTTAAGGATTGCTCGGTTGAGATCATCACCTTCTCCTCCCCAGAGGGTCCGGAGATCTATCGCCACAGCACCTCCCACGTAATGGCCCAGGCGGTCAGCGAGCTCTATCCGGGTGTGAAACTTAGCATCGGTCCCACCATCGAGGATGGTTTTTATTACGATTTCGATCTCGATGTAAATCTCTCCCCCGATGATTTAGGAAAGATTGAGGAGAAGATGAAGGAGATAATCCGGCAGGATCTCCCCTTCATCAGGGAGGAGCTTTCCCGCGAGGGGGCCACAAAACTCTTCGAATCCCTGAAACAGTCCTACAAGGTCGAGCTCTTGGAGGAACGGGAGGATGAGAAGGTCACCGTCTATAAAAATGGCGGTTTCGTTGATCTCTGTCGAGGTCCCCATCTCCCCTCGACCGGCAAGATTGAGGCCTTCAAGTTGCTGAGTATAGCTGGTGCCTACTGGCGGGGCGACGAAAAGAGACCGATGCTTCAGAGGATCTATGGAACGGCCTTCGATTCAGAAAAGGGTTTGGAGGAGTACCTCTACAGGATGGAGGAGGCGGCCAGGCGTGATCACCGGAAGCTCGGTAGGGAGCTTGATCTCTTCACCCTCAGCGATCGATTTGGCGCCGGGCTCGTCCTCTGGCATCCCAAAGGTGCCTTGATTCGGAAGATCATTGAGGATTTCTGGCGGGAAGAGCATTTGAAGCGGGGCTATGAGATCGTGATGACTCCCCACATCGCCAAGCTCGATCTGTGGAAGAAGAGCGGTCACTGGGATTTTTATCGGGATTACATGTATTCCCCCATGGAGATAGAGGGCCAGGATTACGTTATCAAACCGATGAACTGCCCTGCCCACATCCTGATCTATCAATCGCGGACGCGTAGCTATCGAGATTTGCCTCTTAGGTGGGCTGAGCTAGGTACCGTCTATCGCTTCGAGCGATCGGGGGTTCTCCATGGACTCTTGAGGGTGAGGGGCTTTACCCAGGATGATGCGCATATCTTTTGTCGCCCGGATCAAATAGAGGACGAAATCCTGAGTGTAATTGATCTCGTTCTTTATATGCTTAGAACCTTTGGTTTTGAGGAATACGATGTTTATCTTTCCACCAGACCGGAAAAGTTCGTGGGTACAGTGGAACACTGGGATCAGTCCACGGAGGCTTTGAAAATAGCTTTGAAGGATGCGGGCTTAAAATATCAAATCGATCCCGGCGAGGGTGTCTTTTATGGTCCCAAGATAGACATAAAGATAAAGGATGCTCTGGGAAGGGCCTGGCAGTGCACCACCATCCAGGTGGATTTCAATATCCCCGAGCGCTTTGATATGACCTATATGGGTGCCGACAACCGTCAGCATCGGCCGATTATGATTCACCGGGCGATCCTCGGCTCGATGGAGCGCTTTATGGGTTGCCTCGTTGAGCATTATGCGGGAGCTTTTCCGACCTGGCTTGCCCCCGTTCAGGTGATGGTCTTACCCATCGCCGATAGGCATAACGATTATGCCCGGATGATTGGTGATAAACTCCGAAGTGATGGAATCCGTGTGGAGTTGGACGTGCGCACGGAATCGGTCAACAAAAAGATTCGAGATGCCCAGGTCCAGAGGGTCCCCTATATGTTGGTGGTTGGGGATAAGGAGATGCAATCGAGCACCGTGGCCGTGCGTGACCGGGAGGGGAAGGACAAGAGGAGTGTAGATTTTGGTGAGTTCCTGCGGGGGTTGATGGAGGAGATAGGGCAGAGGAGATGTTGAGAGACGAAGGACGAGGGACGGGAAGGGGTTAATCGGCAGTTTTTTCTGGACATCTTCTTTTGAACCATGTATACTTTCCTAGGGCTAAATAGAGGAAAAGAAGAAGCCATCAGCTTCTCACCCTGGGGCGTTCTTTGGAACTGCTAGTGGGTTAGCTTTATCGGGTGGCTTCCGCCACCCTTTGTTTTAGTGGATTCAATGCTATGAAACGTCTTTTGATCATCGAATGTTTTTGTGAGGTGAGTGCACATAGTCGTTAGAGCTCGTATAAATGAGTTCATCCGCGCCTCTCAAGTTAGACTTATCTCGTCCGAGGGAGCCCAGTTGGGGATAAAGCCACTGGGGGAGGCCCTTAAGCTGGCAGAAGAGGAGGGGCTTGATCTAGTCGAAGTTGCTCCGCAAGCCGACCCACCTGTTTGTCGCATTATGGACTACGGTAAGTACAGGTATGAGCAGTTGCAGAAAGAGAAGAAGGCTAGGAAGCACCAGACGACGATCGTGGTCAAGGAGATAAAGATGCGGCCCAAGATCAACGATCACGATTTTGAGACCAAGAAACGTCACGTGGAGAGGTTTCTGGAACGAGGTTGCAAGGTCAAGGTAACGATAATGTTTCGAGGACGGGAGATGGCCCACACCGAATTGGGAAGGAAGCTCCTGGATAGATTGGCGGAGGAAGTGAAGGATTTAGGGGTGGTGGAATCCGCTCCCACGCTTGATCGACGTGATATGAGAATGGTCCTTGCCCCAATTGGGGCGAAGCATTAGGGAGTTGTTGTTTTGCCTAAGACGAAGACACACAAGGGTGCTGCGAAGCGCTTCAAGGTTACTGGCTCCGGCAAGATAATGCGACGCCGGGCTTCTAAAAGTCATCTTTTGGAAAAGAAATCGGCCAAAAGGAAGGGGAAGCTTTCCCAGGATGCGTCGGTTAGCCCGGCGAATCTGCAGAGCGTTAAAAGAAGCATTTCTTGCCGTGCCCGCTGAACCTCATCGAGCTTGGTTTGGAGGTGGGCTCGGTGTGAGGGAGTTGAGGACTATGGCCAAGGTTAAACGGGCCGTTCCCGCTAAGAAAAGGCACAAAAAAACACTGAGTTTGGCCAAGGGTTATTACGGGGCCAAAAGCAGGACTTATCGGGCAGCCAAGGAGCAGGTCATGCATTCTTTGGCCTACTCCTATAGGGACCGAAGGGCTCGCAAACGGAATTTCAGAAGGCTTTGGATAGTAAGGATAAATGCCGCGGCCAGGCAGCATGGCCTCTCCTACAATCGATTTATAAACGGGCTCAAGCTGGCCGAGGTGGACATCGATAGGAAGGTCCTCTCCGATTTAGCGGTAAAGGAGCCGGATGCCTTCGCCGAGCTTGCTTCCCTGGCCAAAGAGAAGCTCGGTGCCTAATTTGGGGGCTCGAGAGATTGATCTTTCCCCCAAGAGAGTTTGGCCTTCCCTGTTTAGGTTTGTTGGATTATTAACAAGACCGATTCTTGGCAACTGTGTTATAATTGATAGCCACTTGCAAAGGCTGTGAGGGAGAGAGAGTAAGCCATTGTTTTCCCATTCAGAGAGGTGTGTCTATGGCTGGGAACACGCCTGGGAGAATCGGCTGAAGTTCACTCCGGAGCTGTGGACTGAACAAATTCAGTCAAGAGGGGCAAGTCAAGAGTCAAAAGAAAAGCTTTTGACTAGCGAGTCCTTTAAGGACGAGCGGTTGACTAGGCCAAAGGCCGATTGACTGAATTTAAGTAAGTCACATCGGTTTGCCTACCGTTATCGGTCCAGAGAGCCCCCCGACGGCGGAGTCAAGGTGGGGAACTGAGGTGGTACCGCGAGGGTGAAATCCCCTTCGTCCTTTGACGAAGGGGATTTTTTGTTTTTGTGGGAATAATATAAGAGTATCTCGTTTGGGGGTCGAGATGAGCCTGCGAAGTGAAATAGCAAAGTTGCGCAAGGAGGTTCGAGGGGAGCTGAAGAAAACCTCCTCGCTGGAAGAGCTCGATGTTCTCAGGGTACGAATCTTGGGTCGAAAAGGGAAGTTAACCTCTCTGACGAGGGAGCTCGGAGACCTGTCTCCCAGCGAGCGACCCATCATCGGCAAGATGGTCAATGAGCTGCGTCAAGCATTCGAGGCGAGCTTCGCTGAGAAGCGGCGGGAGCTGGAAAGGGAACTTCAGGAAAGGAAGCTTGAGAAGGAGACCCTGGATATAACCCTTCCGGGCAAATTGCCTCAGCTGGGCGGAAAGCACCTGATTACCCAGATTATTGAAGAAGTTATTAGAATTTTCATTGGATTGGGGTATCAAGTGGCAGAGGGTCCAGAGGTGGAGCTGGATTACTATAACTTTGAGGCTCTCAATACTCCCCCAGATCATCCGGCGAGATCCTTGCAGGACACATTCTACATCAAGCGAAAAGGGGAGCGTCCGGTGGCCGAGGATGTTCTCTTGAGGACTCACGCCTCTCCGGTCCAAGTGAGGGTGACGGAGAAGACAAAACCACCCATTTATATCACCGCCCCTGGTAGGGCTTAC
>DNCG01000110.1 GCA_003491635.1 Actinomycetota bacterium | reverse complement strand
AGGGCCCATGTACTTCCCGTTCCCCTGATGAACATATTGAATGGGGGCAAGCACGCCGACAACAATGTTGATATCCAGGAGTTCATGGTCATACCCGTCGGGGCACCTTCCTTCAAGGAGGCCCTTCGTATGGGTGCCGAGGTCTTTCATAATTTGAAGAAAGTCCTCAAGGCCGAGGGATTGAATACCTCGGTGGGGGACGAGGGTGGATTTGCCCCGAATCTCAACTCCAACGAGGAGGCCATCCAGGCCATCCTGGAGGCCATCAAGAAGGCCGGCTACGAACCGGCGAAGGATGCCTACATCGCCCTGGATGCCGCGGCCACCGAGTTTTACCGTGATGGAAGGTATATCCTCGCGGGCGAGGGAAGGGAGCTTTCATCCGGGGGACTTATCGATTTCTTCGCTAGTCTCGTCAATAAATATCCCATCCTTTCTCTCGAGGATGGTATGGCCGAGGAGGACTGGACTGGCTGGAGGAGCTTGACCGAAAAACTTGGTCGAAAAATCCAACTCGTGGGCGACGATGTTTTCGCCACCAACATCGGCCGTTTGAAGAGGGGAATCGAGGAGGGTGCCGCCAACTCGATCCTGATCAAGCTCAATCAGATCGGCACTCTGACCGAAACCCTTGAGGTCATGAAGTTGGCCAGGGAAGCTGGCTACACCGTCGTTGTTTCTCATCGTTCCGGGGAGACGGAGGACACCACCATCGCCGATTTGGCCGTGGCCACAAATGCCGGTCAGATAAAGACGGGAGCTCCATCTCGGACGGATAGGGTCTGTAAGTACAATCAGCTCCTGCGTATCGAAGAGGAGTTGGGGTCCACCGCCGAGTACCCCGGCCTGAAAGCATTCTATAATATCGGTTTGTAGTTGGAAGTCTGTTAGTGGGGAGTGAATGGTGTATTCTAACTCCCGACTAAGGTGGTTACAATGCGCCGCACCAAGGTGGTATGCACGCTCGGCCCCGCCAGCCGGGAGCCTGGCATTTTAAGGGAGCTCATGCTCGCTGGAATGGATGTCGCTCGCCTAAATTTTTCCCACGGTACTCGGAAGGAGAAGGCGGAAGATATTGATAATTTGCGTCGCCTTTCGGCCGAGCTGGAACGTCCGTTGGCGATATTGGCGGATCTGCAGGGTCCAAGGATCAGAGTTGGCGATATCTCCGGCGGGGAGGTGATCCTCGAAGAGGGAGCCGGATTCACTCTGACCACTCGCCCCATTGAGGGGAACAGAGAAGTCGCCTCCGTGAGCTTCGCTGAGCTTCCCGGGGATGTCTCCCCTGGGGATAACATCCTCATCGATTCCGGTCTTTTGAAATTGCGAGTGGAGGGGGTGAGAGGAAGCGATATCCTTTGTAGGGTTGTTGTTGGAGGAAGACTTCGCGCCCACAGGGGGATGAACCTTCCCGATGTCTCTTTGAGCATGGATTCAATCACCGAGAAGGATGAGGAGGATTTGAAGTTTGCCCTGACCAGAGGTGTTGATTGGGTGGCCATGTCCTTTGTGAGGAGCGCCGCTGATGTAGCGAGATTGAAAAAGCTCGTCGCTGAAGAGGGATCCCCCACTCTGATCGTGGCCAAGGTGGAGAGACGCGGGGCGGTAGAGAACATCGATGAAATCTTGGAGGTCGCGGACGGGGTTATGGTGGCCAGGGGAGACTTGGGGGTGGAGATGTCTGCCGAGGAGGTGCCCCTGATTCAAAAGAGGGTGATTGGCAAGGCCATGAAGAGCGGGAAACCGGTGATCACCGCCACCCAGATGCTGGAATCGATGTTGGCATCCCCCCGTCCAACGAGGGCTGAGGCCAGTGATGTGGCCAACGCCATTTTCGATGGCACCGATGCTCTGATGCTTTCGGGGGAGACGGCGGTGGGAAGCTACCCCGTGGAGGCTGTCAGGACGATGGCCACCATAGCTGAGAAGACGGAGTCCTTCATCGACTATGCGGGGCAGTTGATTCACAAGAGCGACTGGGTGAAGGGGGATGTTTCGGATGCCATCAGCTTTGCTGCTTGCGAATTGGCGGCGGATTTGGGGGTTGGGTTCATCGTCACGGCCACGCAGTCCGGGAGTACTGCCAGGCGGGTTTCTCGATATCGTCCCCCGGCTGGGATCGTCGCCGTTAGTCCTGAGGATGGGACGGTGAGACAGCTGACTCTCTCTTGGGGGGTCATCCCCCTTCTTGTGCCTCCCAGTAAGGACATAAGTGAGGTCTTTGATGGGGGAGTGAAGGCCGTTCAAGGGAGGGGATTGGTCACAAAGGGAGATAGGGTGGTCATCACGGCCGGGGTACTTGTGAATGTTCCGGGAACCACTGATATAATTAAGGTGCAAGAGGTCGAGTAACCCTTCGATTTCCTCCCTTCGGCTCCGCTCAGGGTTACCCTGACCTTTCGACAGGCTCAAGGTCATCCTGAACAGAGTTGAAGGATGAAGGAGTTGTGAAGGGTAAAGGGAAGTTGATGACCGGCTTGAGGAGATCCTCTAAAGTGGTGAGGATTAAATCGGCGGGAAGGAAAAAGCGAAGATTGAAGATTAGACCTGTTGGCATCCTCATCGTGATGGCGGCGGTGGCGCTGTTGGCTTGGTCTCTTCTCCCTCTGGGCCAGCGGCTGGAGCGGGAGGAGGAAGTGAGAGAGTTGGAGCAAAAAGTGGCGGCTCTCCGAGAGGAAAATCGGGTTTTGAGAGAGGAGATAGCTCATCTCAAATCCGACGAATACGTCGAGAAATTGGCCAGAGAGGAGTTGGGCTTGGTCAAGGAGGGTGAAAGTGCTTATCTTGTGGTTCCCCCGCCACAGGCGGGGGAGGAGCGATCCGATGAATCCAAACCCCAGAAACGGGAGAGAACCCTCTGGCAAAAGTTTGGAGATTTTCTTAAAAACCTGTTCGACTAGTACCGTTACAACTTAACGATTTGACATTTTGCCCGCGAGATGGTTAAAATTACCTGCATTCGATGAGGGGAGATTCTGAAGGGAGCTTTGTAGGGATATGGCATTGAAGATAGGGAATGTTTTAGAGGGTAAGGTAACCAAGATCATGAACTTTGGCGCCTTTGTGGAACTATCCACGGGTGAGACTGGTTTGATTCGCATCTCGGAGATTGATGATTCCTACGTCAGGGATGTGAGGGATTTTTTGAG
>DNCG01000101.1 GCA_003491635.1 Actinomycetota bacterium | reverse complement strand
GAAAAACTCCCCCTGCAAAACTACGAGATAAGGGTGAAAAAAGTTGACAAACTGGGGATAGGCGCCACCAAGGTGAGCGTTCAGGCGGAGGAAAGGGGCATCGTCCGTACTTGGACGAATATCAAAAATCTGATAGACGAAAGCGCTATCGCCCCTCCCGTCAAAGAGAGGAGCAAGGAAATATTCCTCAAACTGGCCCAGGCGGAGGCAAAAATACACCAAAAAAGCCTCGATCAAATTCACTTTCACGAGATAGGAGCCACCGACAGCATCGTCGACATCGTGGGAGCAGCCATCGGACTCCACCGATTGGGCATCGAAGAGGTTTACTCCTCACCCCTGGCCACCGGAATGGGATTGGCAAGGACAGAACACGGTGCCATCCCCATCCCCTCGCCCGCAACTCTGGAAATTCTAAGAGAGACTCCCATCTACAGTCGAGGAATAACGGCCGAGCTGACCACACCCACGGGGGCGGCCATCATCAAAACCTACGCTAAAAGTTTTGGGGATATGCCACCAATGAGAATGAGCTCCATCGGCTACGGAGCGGGGACCAGAGACCTGGAGATACCCAATGTGCTTCGGCTCATTTTGGGAAAGACCGAGGAGTTTGAGTCGGCCGAGATGGATGAAGTTCTGGTGATCGAGACCAACATCGACGACCTCAGTCCGGAATTCTACGGCTACATCACGGAGAAGTTGTTCGAGGCCGGGGCCTTCGACGTCTGGGCATCCCCCATCTACATGAAGAAGAATCGCCCCGGACTGGCCCTCTCCGTTCTCGCCAAGGCGGGCGAGGAGGGTGAGATCCTGGACATCCTCTTCAGGGAAACGACCACCTTTGGAGTTCGCCTCTCCAGAGAAACCAGGAGAAAGATCGGCCGAGAAACCATCGAAGTCAAAACCGAGTTCGGCCGGGCCAGAGTCAAAGTGGGAAGGTTCAAAGGAAAAGTGGTCAGCCTCTCGCCGGAATACGAAGACTGCGCTCGCCTGGCCAGGGAGGCAAAGGTCCCCTTGAGAGTCGTCTATGCGGTGGTGGAAAGGGAGGCCGAAAAGAGATTAAAGCCGGAAGGACCAGCTAGGGCATAGTGAATTTGAACTCCCTCACATTGTTCCGGGTGTATTTCTCGTTCGGAACTGGACCCACCGTCACAGTGAGGAGATTCACGACACCGGCCACTGGCTTGAGCCCACCAATCGTGCTCGTTTCCGTCTCTCCAGACAGTAGAGAGGATATCTTTGTCTCTTGCCTCTGTTCTCGGGGGTCTATCTCCGACTTGAGCGTGACCACCACCGGGATATCCCTTTCATCTTGATTTCCCTGATTCTCCACGGTGATCACCACCATAATCTCTTCCGATCTGGGCAACTCAGCTAGTCTCCTCGCCGGATCGTATTTTTCCTGTTCGGGCTGGGTAGACAGAGCGGTAATTGCAACTCCATGAATCTCTTCCAGTTCCCTTACTCCCTTGAGTCGTTTAATATAGTTGATCAAATTTGTCTTCTCGTAGACGGTCTCATCAGTCAAGAAGGTGGACGCCGGAATCGAGACATTGGCGCCCTCCTTCTCTAGAACTCCTTGGGCCTCAACTCTATAGAGAGAATAAGCTCGATCGGCGAGGGCGATATCCTTTAGGGCCAGAGCGATCTGGCTGCTGGCAACCTCGACATCGATGTCCTTGAGTGCGTTGAAAAGGGCCAGTTTATAAGAGCTCAGGCCCTTAGCCCGAAGCTCCAGGCAGAGGGGGAGATAAACGTGGGCGTCTTTCATCTCCCTCGGGACCTCCACCTTGCCACACTCCTCGATCAGCTCCCCGCTCCTCTTGACGCAGGAATCCAGCCGCTTCCGCAGTTCGGTTCCGGAGAGGTCGGTTGACTCCCAAAGCTCATTGAAGTCGGTAGCTATCTTGTTGGACTTGCTGGCGATACCCTCAACGGACGCCGCATAGGCCCTGAGATCTTTTAATTTCCTTTTGTCAAATCTTCCGCCGATAAGGCCAACGAGATAAACTAAGGCGAGGATGAGGATGAGGAGTAAAAGCAACCTAAGTGGGGCGGCTCTCCGACGCCTTTTAACAAATCTCATGCTCTTTTTGGAGTATTTGAGCTTCTCCAAAACCGCCCCTATTAGCCTAGGAGATCCGCACTTTGCGTTTGCCCCTCGACAAGCTCGGGGCATTCGACTCTTAAATAGGTGGTTTACCATGAGCAACTCCGCTTAATAGCGGAGGAGTCGAATGGTGGGCGAGGCGGGATTTGAACCGGCAAGCTCTTGCGAGCACTGGACCCTGAACCCAGCGCGCCGCGCCTGCCTTCGCCTGTTCTTTCCAGCACTGAACGCTAGAGTGCCGGGAGCGGGATTTGAACCCGCAAGCTCTTGCGAGCACTAGACCCTGAACCTAGCGTGTCTGCCAATTTCACCATCCCGGCTACAAGCTTGTATCAAAAGCCTTCACTATCAAAGCCGGCGGGCAGGTCTGCCAGTTCCGCCACTCGCCCGGACGCGGAATCACCACGCACCAGTTATTATACCACTTTCCCCGCCAAATTTTGCGATCGGTAGAATAATGAAAGGAGAAAGGGTAAAATGGAGCAAATGAGCGAAGAGGTGCTCCTGGACCGCTATCAAATCCTTGATGAGCTAGGCAGAGGCGGCTTTGCCCGAGTCTACAAGGCCTTTGACGCCCGAATGGAACGGGTCGTCGCCATAAAGCAGATACCGGCAAGCTCAAAGACCGCTCCCCGAGCTCTGCGAGAGGCCAGAACCGTCGCCCTCCTCAATCATCCAAACATCGTCACCCTCTATGAATTCGAAGAAACCGAGGATTACTACTACCTCATCATGGAGCACCTGAACGGTGTCGTTCTAGCTGATATCCTCGATGGAGGGCAACTCACGCCCGAGCAAAGCATCGCGGTGGCCATCCAAATCTGCCAGGCTCTGGAGTGCGCCCACTTAAACAACGTCATCCACCGCGACATAAAGCCCGAAAATCTCATGCTCCTCCCCGATGGAAGGATAAAGGTGATGGACTTCGGCATCTCTCGCCTAAAAACCTCCCCCCCCACCCGAGAGGGGGACATCTTGGGAACGCTGACTTACATGTCTCCCGAGCAAGCCGAAGGTAAACTCGTCGATGAGCGAACGGACATCTTTTCCTTAGGAGTCGTCCTCTATCAGGTGCTCACCGGGGAATCACCCTTCGAGGCCCAAACGGCGGGGGCAACCATTTTCAAGATACTCAACTTCGATCCCCCTCCCCCCAGCGAACTCAATAAAAAAGTTTCCCGACGGCTGGATACCGTGGTTCTAAAAGCCATCGAGAAATACCCCGATGACAGATTCGATACCGCCACCGAAATGCGGTACAAGCTGGAACGCTGCCTTGGGCCGAGGGTTTCTCCCCAGAAGCTTCTTAAACCCCTCGCCCGTTCCGGGGAAATGAAAAGAGTAGAGGAGATAGAAATCCCCCCCAGTGGATTTGAGGAATTCAAGGAAAGGCTCTGGAGCTTCGGCGAAGAACACGAGGAGGCCTTAAAGCGGGTGCCCTGCTCTCTTCTGGTTAGTTTGATCAGTTGGTTGGTCTTCAAGAACCTTCCCTGGTACCCACCAAGTCTGTCTCCAGTAATTCCGGCGATCCTCTTCCTGACGGTTCTGCTGGCACCACTGGTAGGGGTGACCCTATTCATGTTATCCGTGGTCCCACCCGTCCTGGCCAATCACCCTCCACTGGGCATCCTTCTCTCTCTCTTCCTGTGCATCTATTGGGTGACTTTTGTTCGACAACAGCCCCTGGTCTCATTGGTCCCCTTGGTCGCCCCTCTCATGGCCGATCTGAAGTTGGGGCTGGCCTTTCCCGTGCTCATGGGAGTAATTTTCCCACCCGTCTCCGCGGGAGCCCTGGCGGGCTTGGGTTGCTTAAGTTTGGAACTCTACGATATTATTAGTCCCGCTCCTACGGGGGTGAGATTCTTCGGTCTCGCCAGTGGTCATCCCGTCACCGCTCTCCCGCAGAACGGCTTCGCCAGCATCCTGGATTTCTTTCGGATCTTCGCTGAACAACCCCATCTCCTTCTCCAGATAGCCCTCTGGATCATCGTGGGTATGGTCGTGGCGACTCTGGCCAGGAGACGATATCTCTCCCTGGACACATTGGGCATTCTAGCTGGTTTTGCCCTTCTAGTCTTCGGCTACAGTTGGCTTCCTTCTCCTCTGGGCATGAGCCCCGTGCCCCTTGACGAGATAATGCAAGGGCTCTCCCTTTCCCTTATAATAGTCCTGGCTTTGCTCTTAATCGTGCCGTACCGATACCTGAAAGAGAGGAGAAGGTTGCGATCGCACTCCGAGTTGGGAGGGGAGGAAGAACAGGCATGAGTCTGCTCCGGAATCTTGAACGCAGGTTGGAATCGCTCTTCGAGGATATCTTCGCCAAAGGTTTTAGATCGGGCGTTCAACCCATCGAACTCGCCAAGAAGCTCGCCCGCGAGATGGACGCCGGCAAAACCATCAGCGTAGCCAGGGTTTATGCCCCAAACGAGTACACCCTTTATGTGAGCGAGAAGGATGAGGAAAACCTGGCACCATTCGAGGTGGCTCTAATCCAGGAACTCGAGAACTTCCTGATAGCCCGCGCAAAGGAAAAGAAGTATACGCTCCTCGATCGCCCCCGGGTCGAGATCGTCGCCCAAGAAGACCTCCCCTTGGGAAAGATATCGGTGGAAGGTAGGCTCCTGGCCAAAGAAGCGAGCACCGCCGAGGGGACCCGGGTAATCGAGGTGACAGAAGAAGAGTGGTTCGCCCCACCCGAAGCGTCACTGATCATCAAGGGAGAAAGGGACGAGAGCACTTTCGCTCTCACCAAGGAGGTTACATCCATCGGAAGATCTGAAAGCAACGACATCGTGCTCCCCGATTTCAAAGTCTCTCGAAGGCACGCTTTGATCGTCCGGATGGGGAGCGACTTTATCGTGAGGGACATGGGAAGCACCAATGGAACCTTCGTCAACGGCAAGAGGGTCGAGGAGAAGTCCCTGAAGAACGGTGACACCTTAGGGTTGGGGACCACCAATTTGGAGTTCAGGAGAGACAGGTGTTCAACCTAGTTCTACTCGTCCTCAAATTCACCTTTTTGGCCCTCCTCTATTTTTTCTTGCTTCTAGTGGTGCGCTTGGTCCACAGGGACATCGGCCTGATCTCGATCGAGGGCCATGGGCAAAAGCGAACCAAGGGTGCTGCCAGACTGATTTTAATTGAGGGTCCCCAGGAACCAGCGGGGAAGGTCTTTGTCCTATTGAACGAAACTACCCTGGGAAGATTCCCCGAAAATCAAATCGTGCTCTCAGACGACTCCGTCTCCCAGAAACACGCTCGCCTCTTTAAGCAGGAGGAAGAATATTTCTTAGAGGACCTCGGGAGCACCAATGGGACTTTTCTGAAGGGAGAGAGGATAAAGGGACCCGCCAGGCTCAACTCGGGGGATAGGATTAAAATTGGCCGCACCATCTTCCAATTCAGAACGTGAATATAAGTTCTTCATGGAGTAAGCGATGAGACATGGTGCAAGAACAGACATCGGAAGAGTCAGAAAGTCGAACGAGGACGGTTATCTGGCCAAGGGAAAAATCTTCGCCGTGGCCGATGGCATGGGCGGACACCTGGCCGGAGAGATTGCCAGCGCCAGCGCTCTGAGTGTGCTCTCGAAACACTTGAAGAAGCTTCCCGGAGACGCCAATCCACGGGTACTCCTGATGGGGGCCGTTCAAAAGGCAAACGAGGTAGTCCTCCAAAAGGCCCTTCAGGGACCAGAGCAGGTCGGAATGGGCACCACCCTCACGGTCGCCCTCTTCGCAAAAAAAGAGGTGTATATCGGTCACATCGGGGACAGCCGGGCTTACCTCCTCAGAAAAGGCAAACTGACCAGGCTGACCGAGGATCACACCCTGGTGACCAAGATGGTTAGAGAGGGTGAGCTAGAAGAAAGGGAGGCCCAACTCCACCCTCAACGAAATGTCCTGACTCGAGCCCTGGGAACCGAACCCAGCGTCAAGGCGGATTTTCTCTCCATCGAGATAGTCCCCACCGATAAGATCCTCCTGTGCACCGATGGCCTGACGGCCATGCTCGACGAGGGCGAAATCGAAGGGCTTCTCGGGAACGATAAGCACCCCCAGACCATCTGTGATGAGCTCGTTAAAGCGGCAAATGAGAGGGGCGGGGTCGACAACATCACCGTGATCCTGATCGAAGCCGGCTCCGCCAGGAAGAGCGAGCTCGCTGTAAAAAGGGGGTCCGGAAAAACAATGAAATGGAGTCCCGTCAAAAGGGGCTTGCTGGCGCTGGTTTTGGTAGCCTTGGTGGGAATCGCCTTCCTGCTGGCCTTCTCCTCCTACCTCGATCGAACCTACTATCTGGGGTTTCACGAAGATAGGGTGGCCCTCTACAGGGGTTTACCCGGTACGATCTTCCACATCAAGCTCGGGGCCCTGGAGAGAGAAACGGACATCGCCCGAGAAGACCTGCCCCCTTACTATCGAGAAAGGCTAGAGAAGGGAGTAGTCGCCGGGGACAGGGAGAAAGCGGAGAGGATCATCGACGATATTCCCCTCCTCGATCGGGAGCAACGATGAAGGGGGAAGGGATTTGATCGGGAAAAGAAATCGAGAGATGGGGTTGCTGTTTCTAGTCCTCGTCATTGCCCTCATCGGATTTATCTCGGTGCAACTGTCCCGTGCCCCTAGCCTATCGACTGAACCCATTCGGCTGGTCGCCCTAATGTTCCTGCCCTTCTTCGCTCTCCACCTCCTTGAGAGACGGTTGGCCACGGAGGCCGATCCACTTCTCCTTCCCCTCGCCGCCTTCCTGACAAGCCTGGGGACGATGATGCTCTACCGCTTGCGGCCGGAGCTAGTGAGCCGCCAATCTCTCTGGATAACCCTGGGGGCTCTGGGAGTGCTGGGAATTTTCCTCTTCCTCAAGGACTACTCGGAGTTGGAAAACTACAAGTACCTCTGCGCCCTCCTGGGTATAACATTGTTGCTATCCCCCGCTCTTTTCGGAGAGGAGATACGCGGAGCCAAGCTCTGGCTCAGAGCGGGGCAGCTCTCATTTCAGCCCGCCGAGGTGGGCAAAATCCTCCTGGTCATCTTTCTCGCCGCTTACCTGAAAGACAAGGGGAGGCTTCTCTCCCTTGCCGAAAAACGCCTCCTCCGGATTCCGGTGCCCGATTTAAAACACTTCGGCCCTTTGTTGACCATGTGGGTGATATCGCTAGTCATTTTGATCCTCGAAAAGGATCTGGGTTCTTCCCTCCTCTTCTTCGGAATTTTCCTGGCCATGCTCTATGTGGCCACGGGGAGGGAGATGTACTCCATCGTCGGCTGTTGTCTATTCTTGGCGGGGGCAGTCGCCTGCTATCTGGTCTTCGGTCACGTTCAGACGCGAATCGATATCTGGCTGAACCCCTGGCAAGACGTCGCAAAAAGCGGCTATCAGATCGTTCAATCGCTTTTCGCCATCGCCAACGGGGGTCTTTTCGGCACCGGCCTGGGGTTGGGGTATCCCCATTACATCCCCGCCGTCCACACCGATTTCATCTTCTCCGCGCTGGCGGAGGAGTTGGGACTGGCGGGTGGCTTGGGAGTGCTGGCTGCCTACCTCCTCTTCGCCCATCGTGGTTTCAGGTTGGCCCTTGAGACGAAAGACGAGTTCGGCAAACTCCTGGCCATCGGGCTCACCTCGACATTCCTTCTGCAAGCTCTGATAATCATCGGAGGGGCAACAAAGCTCATCCCGTTGACGGGCATTACCCTCCCCTTGATGAGCTACGGTGGGAGTTCCATTCTGTCCAACTTCATTCTCCTCGGTTTACTCCTGGTAATCTCCCAAAAGACAGCTCAGGGGAGGAGAATGTGAATAAACGCATTCGCCGCCTGACAACAATGTTCATCGTCGCTCTCACAGCTCTGGCCCTGAACCTCGGCTATCTCCAGGTATTGGCCGCCCAAAGGATAACTTCTCAT
>DNCG01000058.1 GCA_003491635.1 Actinomycetota bacterium | reverse complement strand
CTTCTCTAAGAACGCAAAAGTTTATTAACTAATAACGAATTCCGAATAACAAATAGTGACAGCCGACTTCCGACATCCGACGAGATCTAGAACAAGGAACCAGGAGAAAGATGCACAGGGTTAAGGCGAGAGTTGAATCGAATGTGAAGGTTGCCCCGGGCATTCACCGATTGAGGCTTTCTTCACCCGAGATCGCTTTGGAAGCGGAGCCCGGTCAATTTGTGCACGTTCTCTGCGGCGAGAATAGGGATTACATTCTGCGTCGGCCCTTCAGCGTCCATCGGGTTCGGAATGGCTCTTTTGATCTTCTCATTCAGGTGGTGGGCAGGGGTACCACTTATTTATCTCAACTTGAAGCGGGGGATGTTCTGGATGTGACGGGCCCCACAGGCCGAGGTTTTGAGTTCACGGGCAACTTTAAGAAGGGGCTTCTCGTGGCCGGTGGTATTGGTGTTGCCCCCCTCGTCTTCCTCGCCGAGGGGTTGAGGGAAAATGGAAAAGAGATTTATTTCCTTTACGGGGCGGCGACGAGGGAAGGACTCGTCTGTCTCGATGATTTGAGAGAAGTTGTTCAGAAGATATTTTCCGTGACGGAAGATGGGAGCTTTGGTTACGAGGGATTGTTGACGGAGTTCTTTAGTGAGGTTTTTGAGGAATGCAGTCCCAATCGGATCTTTGCCTGTGGCCCGGAGGAGATGCTGAGAAAGGTGGCGGCATCAACTGCTGGGACGGTTCCCTGCCAAATTTCGCTGGAGAGAAAGATGGCCTGCGGTATCGGGGCCTGTCTTTCTTGCGTCTGCAGAACCAGGGAAGGTTACAAGCGGGTCTGTGTGGATGGCCCGGTTTTTGATGCCTCGGAGATAATCTGGTAGACGTGAAACGAGAGCGGTATAGAATCAAGGTAAAACCAAAGAAGCGCCGAAAGATGTGGCTTATCAGTCCCCGCACCAGAATACATGGGGAACTCGAATACAAGCGGAGCAAGTTAAAGGAGGAGGCCAGAAAGCTTATCGAGGAAGAGGTCGGGGAGGAGGGAAATGATTGATTTAAGCGTTGATTTGGCTGGAATAAAGATGAAGAACCCGGTCATGGTAGCCTCGGGCACCTTTGCCTATGGCAGGGAGTATTCTGAGATCCTCGATCTCAGCAAGCTGGGTGCGGTGGTGACGAAGGCGATCACGCTGAAGGAGAGAAAGGGAAATCCTCCTCCGAGGATTTGTGAAACGCCATCCGGCATTCTGAACTCAATCGGTCTGCAGAATAAGGGGGTCGTTCGCTTTTTGCGGGAAGACCTCCCTTTTCTCAGGGGATTTGACGTTCCTGTGATTGTAAACGTTGCCGGAGACGATATAGGGGAATATGTGACGGTATCGAGAAAACTTAGTGAAGCCAAAGTTGATGGTGTAGAGTTGAATATCTCCTGTCCCAACGTGGCGAGGGGCGGGATAATTTTTGGAACGGACGCAGCGGCGGTGGCGGAGGTGGTTTCGGCCGTCAGAGAGGCCATCGATGTACCACTGATCGTCAAATTGAGTCCAAATGTCACCGACATCACTGAGATGGCCAGCAGGGCCGTCGACGCCGGAGCTGATGTTCTCTCTCTGATCAACACCGTAGTGGGAATGGCCATCGATACCGACAGCTTTAAGCCGGAGCTCGCCACCATCACGGGTGGTCTCTCCGGTCCGGCCATCCGACCCATTGCAGTAAGGATGGTCTGGCAGGTGGCGCAGGCGGTGGAGGTTCCAATAATCGGGATGGGGGGAATCGTGAAGGTGCGGGATGCCGTTGAATTCCTTCTCGCCGGGGCGACGGCGATTGCTGTGGGAACGGCCAACTTTATGAATCCCTCAGCCGCGCTGGAGATCATCGAGGGATTAGAAGGATTTTTACGGGGGAAGGAGTATAGGAGTATCAGGGAGATTGTAGGAAGGGTGCGGATGTAGATGCCAGAGAACCCACTGATAGTGGCGCTCGACGTTTCTGAAAGCGAGGAGGCAATTCGGCTTTGCCATCAGCTCAAGGACAAGGTCAAAATCTTCAAGATTGGTTTACAGTTGTTCCTCTCGGGCGGACAGGAAATAGTTCAGGTCGTCAAATCTCTCGGCGGCGAGGTTTTTTTGGATCTCAAGCTCTGCGATATCCCAAATCAGGTGGTCGGTGCCTGCCGACAGATCGTGGGAATGGGTGTGAAGATGTTTACCCTTCACACGACGGGTGGTTTTGAGATGATGAAGAAGGCGGCGGAAGCCACCAGAGCAGAAGCCCTAAAGAGAAAGGTTCCCCCGCCGCTTATGTTGGGTGTGACGGTTCTCACGAGCTTAGACCAGTCGGCACTTCGGGAGTGGGGTATTGAGAGGGGAATAATCGATCAAGTTGTTTACCTGGCTACCCTAGCCAAAGATGCTGGACTGGACGGTGTGGTAGCTTCTCCTCAAGAGATATCGGCGATCAGGAAGGCCATTGGTCCTTCCACCGGCGGGGAAGGTGGGAGATTCCTTGTGGTCACCCCGGGTGTGCGTCCAGAGTGGTTTGCCTCTTGTGATCAACGGAGAGTTCTCACCCCCGCCCAGGCCGTGCAATTGGGTGCATCCTATATTGTGGTGGGGAGACCGGTCATCGAGTCCACCGATCCCGTCGAGGCGGTTTCTAAAATCTTGGAGGAAATAAAGGGGGCAATCTCATGATAGAAGAGGAAGAAGTGATCGCGATCTTAAGAGAGCACGGAGCGATCAAGAAGGGGCATTTTGAGCTCTCTTCGGGAAGGCATACCGATACCTATTTTCAGTGTGCCGTAATTTTTCAGTATCCGGACTTGACCAACATGTTCGCCCTGAACTTGGCCGAACATTATCAGGATAGACGGGTGGATGTTGTGGTTGCCCCGGCGGTGGGGGGAATCATCTTGG
>DNCG01000012.1 GCA_003491635.1 Actinomycetota bacterium | reverse complement strand
CTTCGGGTGGGGCGATTCTCAATGGATTCGATATCGTCAGAGAACCCGACGCGGTTCGCAGATCGATAGGGTTGGTCTTTCAGGATCCGAGCCTGGACAATTGCCTTACCGCCAGAGAGAATCTGGAGTTTCACGCCATGGTCTATAATCTCGCCCCGAGGGATATGCGGGATAGAATCGCGGAAGTCCTTCACCTGGTCGATCTCGAAGACAGGCAGAATGATTTGGTCAGAAACTTTTCCGGGGGGATGAGAAGGAGGCTGGAAATCGCCCGGGGTCTCCTTCACTACCCGAAAGTTCTTTTTTTGGACGAGCCAACCCTGGGGCTGGACCCCCAAACCAGGAATCACATCTGGCAATATGTCCACGACCTCAAGGAGCGCGAGAGGATCACCATCTTTTTGACCACCCACTATATGGACGAGGCCGAAAACTGCGACCGTATAGCCATCATCGATTACGGAAGGATAATAGCTCTGGATACTCCGGAGGGCCTAAAAAGGCAGGTGGGCGGGGATATCATTACCATAAAGACGGTTGATAATGAAAAGGCTGCTCGGGAGATAAAGGAGAGATATGGTCTCAAGGTGTCGAGGGACAGTGATTCGTTGAGGTTTGAAATAGCTCGAGGAGAGGAGTTCATACCCGATCTCATAAGTGAACTTGGCGTCGAGATAACTTCCATTAACTGGAGAAGGCCCACTCTGGAGGATGTGTTCCTCAAGCTGACGGGTCGAGCCATAAGGGAGGAGGACGCCGGCCCGGTGAATCGCATGCGGATGCATGCCAGAACTAGGAGGAGACGCTGAAGAATTGAGACACCGGAGTCGAGCGCCTCTCCACCGATGGAGGAGCGGAGGTTCAAATGGAAAATTTGAGAGCGATTTATACGATCTGGCTTAGGGATGTGAAAAGGTTCTGGAGGGACAAGCCCCGAATGGTCGGCACGGTGGCCCAGGCCGCACTGTTCCTTTTCGTTCTGGGGACCGGTCTGGGAAGGGGTTTGGCGGGCACCTTCGCCGGTGGCCGGGATCTGTCCCTCGCACCTCGGATCGACTACGTGGTTTTCATCTACCCAGGCATCATCGGCATGACCATCCTTTTTACCTCCCTCTTCTCCGCCTTGTCCATCATCTGGGATAGGGAGTTCGGTTTTCTTAAAGAAGTGTTGGTCGCCCCGATCTCTCGGTCGGCCGTGGCCATCGGCAAAGCCCTGGGTGGGGCCACCGTCGCCCTCTTCCAGGGGACAATCATGCTCGCCTTCGCCCCATTTGTGGGGGTTGCACTGACCCCTGGGATGGTCGTCAAGTTGTGGCTCTTCATGTTCCTGGTGGCTTTTTCTTTTACCTCCATGGGGATAGTCATCGCCGCTCGGATGAGGACGATGGAGGGCTTTCATATGATAATGAACTTTGTTGCCTTGCCCATGTTCTTTTTATCCGGTGCGATGTTCCCCTTGGAGGGTTTGCCGGGGTGGATGGAATACCTGGTCAATATGGATCCCTTGACTTACGGCGTGGACATGTTGCGCTACACCGTCATCGGTCTCAACCAATACCCCCTCTCCCATGACCTTCTTGTCATAATCGGCTTTGGCTTACTCATGATCGTCCTGGCCGTGTTCGAATTCAATAGGGCGGACTGAGCGGTGCTTGCCTTGTGTTATAATTGAGCTGACCGTGCTAGGTGGGGAGTTAGCGGTGCCCTGTACCCGCAATCCGCTACAGCGGGGCCGAATTCCTGCCTGAGGCACTGGCTGTGAGGACCGTTCTTGGGCAAGGGATGCTGAAGGCCGGGTCCTGTGCGACGGAGGCTTGCGAACCCCGTCAGGTCCGGAAGGAAGCAGCGGTAAGCAAATACCTCCGGGTGCCGCAGACAAACCTGGCTGGAGTCACCTACCCGAGTCACGCTCGTGGTTTTGATGTCGAGGGCGGGTGCACGGTCATTTTTTATTTCACTCTTTTCCTCAAAAACTATTGACAATCCCACCCTGAAATCTTATGTTTTGTGTAGTGAAATATTTTTGTTGCAAAGGATTTGGGAATTGAAGCGAGCGGATGTTGAAAGGTACATAGGAGAGATTGAGTTCCTCTTCGCCCAGGCGATGAAGAGAATTTGGGTGCGGGAACATCATGAACTCCGCGAGCTTGAAGTAACCCTTCCCCAATTTGCTGCCTTGATGGCTATAAGTTTCAAGGATGGTTGCATGATGAGGGAGCTGGCGGAGGAGTTATCGCTTGCCCTCGGTACGGTGACCGGAATCATCGACCGTCTCGTTCGGGCCGGGCTGGTCAAGCGGTATCGAGACGAGAAGGATAGACGGATCGTCAGGGTGAGACTGACTCAGGTCGGCGAGGAGTTGGTGAGGAATATCAAGGAGATGAGGAGGAATCACTATATTTCCATCTTTGAGAAGATGGATGAGGAGGATGTGAGAGCGCTCGTCGAGTCGCTCAGGAAGTTTCTTTTGGTGGTTGTGGGCGAATAAGTTTCGGCGAGCACATGTTCTTTTGAGGGGGGAGCGAGATGGGTAAGAGAGTAAAATGGATGATTCTGGTTGGTGCGGTACTCCTGGTATCGGGGGTGGCCTGGGGTGTCACCAGAGCTAGACGAGCTGCCGTGGAGGTGGAAACGACCACCGTTGAGAAGGGAGATATCTCCACCGTGGTGAGCGCCTCGGGAGAGACGATCGCCGTGAAACAGGTTGCCCTCAATTTTAAGATATCCGGCAAGCTCGACGAGGTTTTGGTCAAGGAGGGAGACACCGTCGAGGCCGGTCAGGCTTTAGCCCGGTTGGATACCAGGGACCTGGAAAATCAGCTTGAGCAGGCGAGGAAGCAGGTGTCCGTATACGGTGCGGCAACCAGCAGCGCCGCGGTCACTCTGAGCGCCGCCAACAAGAGTCTTGGGAGTACCCAAGAAAAGACCACCCAGGACATCGCCGCCGCTCAGAGTGCTCGGGATGCGGCGAAAGCCAGTAGGGACTGGGCTCTTGTGGTGCGCGAGGAAGCTGTGAAAGAATGGCAGGATTTGGTGAAGAAATACGAGCATCCTATCTATTACCTCCCCAACTATACGGCGGCGCAGAAGGCCGAGGTGGATGCGGCCAAGGCCAAAGCCGATGCGGCTCTGACAACTTATTTAAGTGCCGACGCCTCTTACAGAGCGGCTGAGGAAGCCCTGGTAACCGCTCAGCGCAGTGCTCAAGTTCAGTCGACGACCATGGAGAACCAGGTCAGCGCGGCCCAGGCCCAGTATAAATCGGCCCAAGCCCAGCTCCAGCTGGGGAGAGTCGGGCGGAAAATGGCGGAGGATAGTTTCAACGACGCTACTCTGGTGGCCCCCTGTGCCGGGAGAGTGATCTCCATCTCGGCCGAGGGAGAGGAGTTCGTCTCGGGCGGCGCGGGTCTGGGTGCCTCTCTAACCGGAGCGTCCTCTGACTTCATTGTCCTGGCCGCTATGGATGAGATGCAGGTCAAGGTGGATGTCGATGAGGTCGATATCGGGAGAGTCAAGGTTGGCCAATCCGCCAACACCATCTTAGATGCGTATCCGGATAAAGTTTTGAAGGGAAAGGTAGTCGAGATCGCTCTGGCCTCTTCGACCACCAAGGGTGGGGGAATAGCCTTCCCCGTGAAGATTTTGATCTCTTCCGTTGAGGGCGTCGACCTTCGGCTGGGGATGAGCGCGGATGTGGATATCTTGGTGGACACCAAAGAGGGCGTGGTTAAAGTTCCCGTCGAGTCGGTGGTCAGACGAGACGGGAAGGATGTGGTCTTCGTTGTGGAGGACTCCATCGCCAGGATACGTCAGGTTGAACTGGGTCTCTCCAATGAGGATTTCTACGAGGTCAAGAAGGGAATCAAGGCCGGTGAAAAGATTGTCACCAGGGGAGCAAGCAAGCTTAAAGGCGGCGAAAGAGTGAAGTGAGTCCAACCGAGGAGCTGGTCAAAGCAAGGGACCTTGTCAAGATCTATCGGCTGGACGGGGTGGAGGTTCATGCGCTCAAGGGTGTTGCCTTCGATATAAGATGCGGAGAATTCGTTTCTATAATGGGGCCCTCCGGCTCGGGCAAATCCACCCTGATGCACATAATCGGTTGTCTCGATAGACCCACCTCCGGTTCGGTCATCATCGATGGGCAGGAGACGAAGGAGCTCACCGACA
>DNCG01000040.1:7872-9225 GCA_003491635.1 Actinomycetota bacterium | reverse complement strand
AATGATGTACAGGAAAACAAAGTAGAGAAGCGAGTGCGGCACAACCAAGCCTACCCTCAGTGGAAAAGCGGCGAGGAATGCCATCACAAGGTTGGACAGGGGTCCGGCTAGCCCGACGTACATCATTCCCCTATTTGGATCTTTAAAATAGTTTGGATTAATCGGCACGGGCTTTGCCCAGCCGATGTGAACTAAGAAGATCATCAGGGAACCAAGAAAATCAAGATGACTAAGGGGATTGAGGGAAAGTCTCCCACTGTGGCAAGGGGTGGGGTCTCCCAGCAAGTCGGCGACCTTGCCATGGGAGTACTCATGAACGGTTACGGCGATCAATAGGGCTGGAACGACCAGCAGAAGATCCAGTAAAATGGGCAAGTTCTCACCTTAAACCAATTAGGTGGGCTGTTAACAGCTTACGCAAAGAGTTCGGTGCTCAGATACTTGTCTCCACTATCGGGAAAGATGGTAACGATCACTCCACTCTTCATCAAGCTGGCCTGTCTGGCGGCTTCAAACATCGCCGCACCCGAGGAAATTCCAACAAATATCCCCTCCATCTTGGCCAGCTCCCTTGCGGTTTGAAAAGCATCGTCGTCGGCGACGTTCACCAGCTCACTGAGGACCCCTCTGTCAAAAATGGGTGGAACATAGCCGTCCCCCAAGCATTTGAGCCCCTGGATTTTGGAGTTGGGATACGGCTCCACACCGACGATCTTCACACCGGGATTCGCTTCTCTTAACCTCTTGCCGACACCCATAACTGTGCCGCTCGTGCCGATGCCCGCCACGAAAACATCAACGTGACCGACCTGCCTGAGAATTTCCTCTCCCGTCGTCTCGTAATGAGCTAGAACATTATTGGGATTGCCAAACTGATTGGGGGTAAAAAATCTGGGATCTTTCGCCATCTCCTCCACTTTCACGATCGCACCGTGCATGCCCTCTTCAGCCGGGGTGAGCACCACCTCAGCACCATAAGCCCTCAGGACTTTCCTTCTCTCGACGCTCATCGACTCGGGCATCACTATCATACACCCGTAGCCTTTCACCGCCGCGACCATGACAAGCCCGATGCCGGTATTCCCGCTGGTCGCCTCCAGGATAATCTTGTCTTTGGTCAGCTCCCCTGCCTCCACAGCCTTTTCTATTATGTATTTGCCGATGCGGTCCTTGACCGAACCACCCGGGTTAAACCCTTCGAGCTTGGCGTAGATGGTTACCCTGGGGTTAGGATTCATTCTATTTATCTTCACAACCGGAGTGTTACCAATCAGCTCCAGAATGTTTTCGGCCATTCTACCTCTCGCTCCAACCGCCAGCTACCAGTCGCCAACCACCAGTTATTAGCTATCG
>DNCG01000040.1:5123-7687 GCA_003491635.1 Actinomycetota bacterium | reverse complement strand
GCTATCGGCCATCGGCTATCTGCTATCGACTATTTCTAGCACCAGCGGTTTCTTCTCCGGCCGCTTTCCGACAATATTGATTGCATTATCCAAGATTGTGTCCGCCTGGTCAAGCTGGTCCATGTCGTTGGCGTGAATTTCCACTAGAACATCTCCCTTTTTAATGTAATCCCCGACCTTATGCCGAAAAACTATCCCCACCGTCGGATCGATCTTATCTTCCTTGGTCGCCCGCCCCGCTCCCAGGACCATCGCAGAGCGTCCCACAGCCTCGGCGTCGATGAAAGACAGATATCCTTCCTCCTTCACCAGGTAGTCGGAGACTATCCTGGCTCGAGGTAGCGCGCCGGGGGCCTCAACTATCCTTGGATCGCCGCCCTGAGATCGCACGAGCTGGGCGAATTTCTCAAGAGCCTCACCTGAATTGAGTGTCTCCTGTAACCTCGCCTGTGCCTCCCCGATGCTCGAAGCAACACCTCCTAAAACAAGCATGCGGGAACCGAGCGCCAGACAAAGTTCCACCAGATCGGTGGGACCCTTCCCCTTCAAAGCATCAATGACCTCTCTGACCTCCAGAACGTTGCCTATGGCAAACCCTAAGGGCTCATCCATGTTGGTGATCAAGGCAACCGTCTCTTTTCCGGCACCCCTTCCGATGTCGACCAGCATCCCGGCCAGCTCCCGAGCCTCCCCCAAAGTCTTCATAAACGCGCCGGAACCGACCTTCACATCGAGAACGATGGCATCCGCCCCACCCGCTATCTTCTTGCTCATCACACTGCTGGCGATGAGTGGAGTACTGGACACTGTAGCCGTGGCATCCCGCAGCGCATAGATTTTCTTGTCGGCGGGAACGATATCTGCCGTGGCTCCGGCTATCGCCACCCCAACTTCTCTGACTTGAGAAATAAACTCCTCACGGGAGAGATCGACTCTGAGACCGGGGATCGATTCCAGCTTATCCAGTGTCCCACCTGTGTGACCCAGCCCTCGACCGGACATCTTGGCGATGGGGACGCCCGTGGCAGCGACCAGCGGCGCCAGGAGCAGAGTGGTCTTATCCCCCACCCCACCCGTGCTGTGTTTGTCGACCTTTACTCCCGGAATGGAGGAAAGATCGATCACCTCGCCGGATGCCACCATTGAACTGGTCAAATCCAGCGTCTCCCGGGAATCAAGACCCCTGATGTAGGCAGCCATTAAAAAAGCGGACATTTGATAGTCGGCTGTCTCCTCCTTCACGAAACTCTGCACCATGAAGTCGATCTCCTCGGCGGTTAGCCTCTCCCCATCCCTCTTCTTGACAATAATGTCGTAAACCCTCATCCCTCACTCCTTCAATACCTTATCTGCAAAGCTCTGGCCTTCGACCAGGACATCAAAGCCCAGCAGATCAGCAACGGTCTTTCCCAGATCGGCGAAGGTCTGGCGCGTCCCAACATTAGCACCTCGCTCGATATTTTCACCATAGATGAGCAAAGGAACGTACTCTCGGGAATGATCGGTACCCGGCGTCGTCGGATCGCAACCATGATCAGCGGTAAAAATCAAAACATTAGAGGGTTTCAAAAGATCCAATATCTCAGGAACTCTACAATCAACCTCAACTAGACCCTTAGCATAACCTGGAGCATCGTTTCTATGCCCCCAAAGCATATCGAAATCGATGAGATTGGCAAAAATTATGCCTTTCTCAACCTCCTTAACGTAACCAATGATCTTGTCCACTCCATCCATATTGTTCTCGGTCTTGGTGCACTCCGTAAAACCTCTCCCCCCGAATATCTCCTCCACTTTCCCCACCCCCCAAACGGGAATGCCGGCTTCAAGGGCATAGTCCAGAACGGTCTTAGAGGGAGGTGGAAGAGAAAAGTCCTTGCGCTCAGCGGTTCTGGTGAAGCTTCCAGGTTTACCAACAAAGGGTCGGGCAATAACCCGCCCCACACCATGTTTTCCCTTTAAAATCCCTCTGGCCACCCGACAGATATGGTAGAGCTCGTTCAGGGAGATGACGTCCTTATGGGCAGCGACCTGAAAGACGCTGTCCGCCGAGGTATAAAGAATAGGATAACCCGTTCTGAGGTGCTCCTCTCCTAGCTCCTTTATTATCTCGGTTCCCGAAGCTGGTTTATTGCCCAGCACCCTTCGGCCTATCCTCCGCTCAAACTCCTCTATGACCTCAAGGGGAAAGCCATCGGGATAAAGAGGGAAGGGTTCGGGAAGATAAAGCCCCATAAGCTCCCAGTGACCGGTGGTTGTGTCCTTGCCAGCAGACCGCTCAGCTATCCTTCCAAAAGCCGCCAACGGCTTCTCCGCCGGCGGGACACCCCCCACCTCAACAATGTTGCCCAAACCGAGCTTCTGAAAATTTGGCAGATGAAGACCGCCAACCGCTCTGGCGGTATTGACCAAGGTATTGCTCCCCTCATCTCCATAAAGAGAAGCATCGGGAAGCTCACCCACTCCCACGCTATCAAGAATCACAATTATCACCCGTCTTATCCGGGATTTACTATCCAACGTCGGATACCTTCACCCTCTCCTTCAGTCTTCAGTCTTCAGTC
>DNCG01000040.1:0-4970 GCA_003491635.1 Actinomycetota bacterium | reverse complement strand
CTTCAGTCTATCGTCTTTCCCCTCGACGTCACTCTCGCTCGGGGATGTGCCTGCATGTATACCTCCCTCAAATGCTCGCGAGTGAGGTGGGTATATATCTGCGTTGTCGAGATTTTGGCGTGACCCAACATCTCCTGTACCGCTCTCAAATCAGCACCGGCTTCCAGAAGATGAGTGGCAAAGGAGTGCCTGAGTACGTGGGGGTGGATTTCTCTGAATCCCGCCCGAAGAGCATGGCCTTTTAATATCTTCCAGCAACCCTGGCGAGTTAGACGCTTTCCCCTTGTGTTCACGAAGAGAGCCGAGTCGGGGTGCTTCTTGCAAAAAATCGGTCTGCCGCGCTTTATGTAATCGCTTATGGCTCGTAGGGCATAACTTCCCAGTGGAATGATCCTCTCCTTGGATCCCTTGCCAAAACATCTTATATAACCCTCCTCGAAGTCCACATCATCCACATCCAGGGAAAGGAGCTCCGAGATGCGCAGGCCCGCACCATATAACGCTTCCAGAATAGCCCTGTCCCTCAAAGCAATGGGCTTTGAGCCCTTGGGCTGATCCAAAAGAAGTTCCACCTGATCGACTCGGAGAACGCGGGGCAGTTTCCTGGGAATTTTGGGTGACCGTAAATCCGCAACGGGAAGCTTATCGGTCACTCTCTCTCTCACTAGAAATTTATGGAAGGTCTTGACGGCAGCCAATTTGCGGGCAATGGTTGCGGGCGACGAACCCCCATTCCTCAATCTACTCAGATAATCCCGGGTGATCTTGGAAGAGACATCATCGGGAGAAAGGATGCCCCTCTTCCGCAGGTACTTAAGGTAATCGGAGAGATCGCGCCCGTATGCCTTGAGCGTATTCTCCGAAAGACCCCTTTCCACAGCCAGATAATTGAGACATTCCCTGAGAAGATGCTCCATGAGGCCACCACCCAACACCATCGACCAACAGACTGCTAGCGTCTGATGTATTAACCGCAGACATTGGTTACACTCTCTGCAGAATTCCTATAGTAATTTGGGGTTATCCTGGAGAGTGCATCTGCGAGAACCGTTAAGCGAGCAAGGCTCAAACAGCGGCGGCAACAGCCCGACCCGAACTTATGGAGGGTGTTCGCCCTGAGAGAGCCGCAGCGAGTAGGCTCGCAGCAGCTAGCACTCGGAAGGATGCCCCAAACAATATAAGTATTACCAGTGTGCGTAAACATTACATCTTGCCTTTAAGCAATTTCTCGGCCAAAGCCAGCCCCGCGATGGTCTTTCCATCCCTTATCTTCCCTGCGGAGATCATCTCGAAAGCTTCGTTCAAGGAAACCTTCAGCACCTCTAACTCCTGCTCCTCATCGTCCTCGAGTTCCACTGCTCCCACCTCGAGACCGGTGGCCAGATAGAGATGAAAGAATTCATCGCTGTAGCCGGGGGTGGTATAAAACTCAGCCAGCTTCACCATCTCCCGACACACGCTGCCCGTCTCCTCCTTTAGCTCTCTGATGGCACAGCCTAAGGGATCTTCCTTGCCGTCCAGCTTCCCCGCCGGGATCTCCAGAAGCATCTCGCCGGTGGGATGACGATACTGTTTGACCAGATAAACCTCATTCTCATCGGTCAAAGCAACGATGCCCACGGCGCCCTTGTGCCTCACGTACTCCCGCTCACAGATGTCCCCCCACGGCATTTCAACCTCATCCACAAAGAGGGAGATAATCTCCCCCTCGAATTTGACTTCGGATTTAACCACCCGGTAACGATCGTCGCCCATACGCAACCCCCCAATTACAAATTCTCACTATCCTAGGTTGCCAATTCTCTCAAGATTTTCACGGCGTAAAGCCCGGATGTCCCCGCCGTTTGAAAAAACTCGGGATCCTCGCATACCGTTCGGCCCATCGTGGTGATCTCCAAGCCGGAATCCTCCAAAACACCGAGAGTCACATCGTTGTCGATCACCTCAATCTGGTGCTTCGCCGCCACTCCACCTTCGCGAAGTTGTCTCAAAACGGTATTCATTTTCTCATCAGGCATTCTTGGGATGGGAATGATACATGGAACCAGGGCGGTGAGAGAAAGGGCGGTTAGTGTGTGATGACTCACGCCTCGATGGCGAGGTCTCTTATCCTTGAAGCTCACACGGGGAATGGCGATCGGCGTTCCCTTGAGAACACCCACCGCATTGATGATCCCTCCCTGCTCGACGCCACTGAAACCCAGAGAAGTGTCGGTCCCAACGATACCCGGTCCCATCACCACCAGAGCCACATCGGCATGAGCAACCACCTTGACGGCCATCAAGCCACTGTAGACGTTGACCGCCTCCAAATCTCCACCGAAAGCGTGACCGACGGTGATCGTAATATCAATGGCCCCCCTACCCTTGAGCTCATGCACCAAGTTGCTAAAGGCGAGGGGAAGCGCTCCACCGTCGGTCATTATGTAGGCTATCTTAGTTTCGGGACTCACCTTTTTAATGGTCAGAGCAACCGCCGGAAGCTGACTGTGAAGCGTCCCAACGATTACCGGCATACCTTGTAGATCGGGTTTTTCCTGCAACATTTGATGGTGTGGACTTTCCTGTTCCTCGACGGAAAGACACTTTATCTGCAAGGGCGTGTATCTGAGCTTCATGATATGTCCAGGCTGAGGGGAAGAAATCTCCCCATGACGAAGATTCCACAAAACGATGTGTTTGCCCCCCGTGCCCAACTCAAGTTCCAGAGCCGTGGTGTTGAGAAGCACCTCATCACCGGCACGGATATCACCGGTCAAATCATCATAATTGAGAGCCGCGAAAACATCACCCTCAAGCTCAACTTCAACCTCCGTTAACCCCGTTCGTTTAGCCAGTACCTCGATTACGGTTCCTCGTCTCACGCTTATCATGATCGACTCCCCATCATTCTCACCATCTCAATAAGCACCTTGACAAGAGCCTCTAAGTCAGCGACGGTTATCCACTCCCGGGTGGAATGCACATCTCTTGCTCCAACACTCAGATTAACCGCGGGGATACCCCCTTTGTTGAAAATATTCGCCTCGCTTCCCCCGCCGCTGACCACGAACTTTGGCCTCAAACCAACCTTTCGCATGGCCGTGGTGGCAAACTCTACGATTTCGGCCCCTTCATCCAGGGAAAAACCATCGAATGATCTCTCTACTTCGATATCCACCCTGGCCCCCGTGCTCTCGCCGGCCCTCGAGAGACATTGACACATATGTTCAGTCTGAACTCGTAGTTTCTTCGGCGAGTGACTTCGCGCCTCACCTTCGATGAAGGATTCCTCCGGCACGATGTTGGGGGCCAATCCACCTCTTATGATACCGATATTGGCGGTGGTCTCCTCATCAATCCGGCCCAGCTTCATCTCGGAGATAGCCCTGGCAGCGGCCTGGATGGCGTTTACTCCCCTCTCTGGACACACCCCGGCATGAGCCGCTTTCCCTTTGAACAGTGCCTTGATCGAATCCTGCGAAGGGGCTTTGAGGGTTATCCTTCCCACAGGCCCCTCGCCATCGAGGACGTAGGCGAGTCCGGCTTTAAATTGGGCCAGATCGAGGTTCTTGGAACCGAGTAGCCCCTTCTCTTCAGCGATGGTGAAAACAACTTCAACGTCGCCGCGAGGGAAAGCTTGCTCGCTCAAAGATCGGAGAAGCTCCAGAATGGCGGCCACTCCCGCTTTATCGTCGGCTCCCAGAATCGTCTTCCCACCACTTCGAATGATTCCTCCTTCTACCTTAGGTTTAATGCCCACACCGGGTTCCACGGTATCTATGTGGGAGTCGAATAAAATAGCGGGCGCCGAGGTGTCGCCGGGAAGACAAGCGATCACGTTGCCAGTATTGCTTCCCACCTTCTCTCCCGCCGAATCCACCCTGACATCCGCCCCGAGCTTCTTCAACTTATCGATGAGATAATCGGCTACCTTCTTCTCATCGAAGGTGACACTATCGATCTTGACGAGCTCAACGAAAGTTTTAACCAGCCGCTCAGAATCCAGCACCGAACAAACCCCTCATTTCCGACTCTTTGCCATCTTGAGTGCCGCTCCAATAAAACCTCTAAAGAGCGGGTGGGGTCGGGTTGGTCTGGACTTAAATTCCGGATGAAACTGGGAAGCAACAAACCACGGATGGGACTTAAGCTCCATGATCTCGACGAGATCCTCATCGGGGTAGAGACCGCTGAAAATCATCCCTTCTCGAGCAAGCTGATCCCGGTAAGCATTGTTTATCTCATAACGATGGCGGTGGCGCTCGAAGGCCAGATCGTTCCGGTAAGCCTCATACGCCCTGGTACCAGGTTTAATCCTGCAGGGATAGGCGCCCAGACGCATGGTTCCACCCATCTCCTTAACCTTTCTCTGTGAGGGCATAAGGAATATCACCGGGTGAGGCGTATCCGGATTGAACTCCAGGCTATTTGCCCCCTCAAGGCCAGCAACGTTGCGGGCGAACTCCACCACCGCACATTGAAGCCCAAGGCAAATTCCCAAAAAAGGTATCCCCTTCTTCCTGGCATATCTCACCGCGTGAATCTTGCCCTCTATCCCCCGCACACCAAATCCACCGGGAACCAAAATGCCATCGAACTCGGCCAACTTCCTTTCGACCTCTCGGGGATCGATGGTTTCCGCATCCACCCAGCATATCTCCACCTCAGCGTTGTGATGGAAGCCACCGTGCCTGAGGGCCTCCACGATACTTATATAAGCATCGGGCAGTTGCACATACTTCCCAACTATGGCGATTTTCACCCTGTGCTTGAGGTCCTTGATCTTCTTTACCAAGGCTTTCCACTCGGAAAAGTCCGCCTCCTTGCACTTCAAATGAAGATGCTCAATCACGATGTTGTCCATCTCCTCCTCATGAAGCAAAAGGGGCACTTCGTATACGCTTGGGGCATTGAGTGCAGAGATAACTGCCCTTGGTTCAACATCGCAAAAGAGGGCTATCTTATTTTTTATATCTTCACTCAAGGGC
>DNCG01000114.1 GCA_003491635.1 Actinomycetota bacterium | reverse complement strand
TGGCAGGCGGGCGACCGTGGTAAGCGGAGGTTTCAATGGCGGTCCAAAAGATAAGAATAAGGCTGAAGGCATACGATCACGAGATCATCGATCAGTCGGCTAAGAAGATTGTGGATACGGTGAAGAGAACGGGTGCCAGGATATCAGGCCCCATCCCTCTTCCCACTGAGCGCAGTCTCTACTGCGTTCTTCGATCTCCCCATGTGGACAAGGATTCGCGGGAGCAGTTTGAGATGTGCGTCCACAAGCGACTGATCGACATACTAGAGCCGACACCAAAGACGGTGGATTCGTTGATGAGACTGGATTTGCCGGCGGGAGTGGATATTGAAATTAAGCTCTAGAGGCAGGCGATAGACGATAGCTTATGGCCGATAGTTCAAAAAGGAAATGAATTTATCCACTATCGACCATGGCCTATCGACCGGATCCGAACAGAGGTATGGAATTGATGAAGGGAATTTTGGGAAAGAAACTGGGTATGACGCAGGTTTTTGGCGAGGATGGCAAGTTACGTCCGGTGACTGTCATCGAAGCTGGTCCTTGCGTGGTTACTCAGGTGAAAAAAGAGGAGGATGGCTATTCGGCCATCCAGATAGGTTACGGGGATGTCAAGGAGAAACGGGTCAGTAAGCCTCTTAAAGGACATTTTGCCAAGGCCAGGGTTTCTCCAAAGAGGTATCTAGCGGAGATCGCCGTCGCCGAGGGAGAAGAATACAAAGTGGGGCAGATTCTTAAGGCTGACATCTTTTCCCAGGGAGATCGGGCGGATGTTGTTGGTATCTCCAAAGGGAAAGGTTTTACGGGAGTGGTTAAGAGATGGGGTTTTAGTGGAGGACCCGGTTCACATGGATCCCATTTCCATAGAGCCCCTGGTTCCATCGGGGCTTGCGCTACTCCCTCGCGGGTCTATAAGGGCAAGGGGATGCCGGGCCAAATGGGCAACAAACGGGTGAACATCCAGAATTTAGAGGTGGTTAAGGTCGATCCCGAGCGGAATCGGTTGTTCTTGAAGGGGAGTGTACCCGGAGCGAGGGGCAGTTTGGTCATGGTGAAGCAATCGGTCAAGACCCGCCTGCCATCGTCTGATGCCCTGCCCGCTCGTGCCTCGCAGTGGCAGGCGGGCGAAGGCTATGGCGGGCAGGTGAAGCGGTAGGTTGCCGATGATGGAAGTCCCGGTTCTTGACGCAAAAGGTAAGAAAGTAGGCCAAGTTGAGCTCGAGCCCCGTATTTTTGAGTGCGAAGTAAACGAGGCCGCCGTCCATCAGGTTGTGAGGGCCCGGTTGGCGGCCTCACGACTGGGGACATCTTCCACCAAAACCCGAGGTGAGGTGCGAGGTGGGGGGGTTAAACCGTGGAGACAGAAGGGTACGGGCAGGGCTAGGGCCGGAAGCATCCGATCCCCTCTCTGGAGGGGCGGTGGAGTGGTTTTCGGTCCGACCCCCAGGGATTATTCTTTTTCTGTTCCAAAGAAGGTCAAGCGATTGGCCTTGAGGTCGGCCTTGAGCATAAAGGCAAAGAGCTCGGAGCTGCTGGTCGTGGACGACTTCGATCTTAAGGAGCCCAAAACTAAATGGGCCTTGGAGGTGTTGAGGAATTTGAAAGTTCCAAAGAAGGCCACGGTCGTGATCGCGGGAGGCCAGGAGAACTTGGAGAAATCACTTCGGAATATTCCGGGGATCAAGATAATTTACGTTTCGGAGATAAATCCCTACGATGTTTTGGACAATGAGGCTCTCATATTTACCCGTGATGCCTTGGGTGCGCTAACGGAGGTAGTGAAGGAATGAAGGATCTTAGGGATGTTATCATTCGACCGCTCATTTCCGAGAAGAGCTATGAATCGATCGAGCAGAGCAAATACACCTTTGAGGTTCATCCAGGGGCCAAAAAGACTGAAATTCGTCAGGCGGTCGAGGAAATTTTTAACGTCGCCGTGACCGATGTGAATACGATCTCTGTCAAGGGTAAACCCAAGAAACGGGGATACGCGACCGGTAGGACCAAGAACTGGAAGAAAGCTATCGTCACCCTCAAAGAGGGGCAACGAATAGAGTTTTTCGAGACTAAGTAGCACTTTCGACGGAGTGGGTCTCGACCCCGTAGGGGCCTACGACCCGAGGGGAGACGAATATGGTTAAAAAAGTGAGACCGACCTCACCGGGGAGGAGATTTGCTACCTTCTCTCAACCTGAGGAGACAACCAAAGAGAAACCCGAAAAATCTTTGACTTCCCCCCTGCCCAGGAAGTCCGGGCGAAATGTTTATGGCCGGATAACCACCAGACACTTGGGTGGGAGGCATAAGAGAAAGTATAGGGTCATCGATTTCAAGAGGGATAAGATCGGTGTCCCGGCCAAGGTGGCGGCCATAGAATACGATCCCAACAGGTCGGCGCGGATTGCCCTTCTTCACTATCGCGACGGTGAGAAGAGGTATATATTGGCGCCTGTTGGGCTCAAGGTAGGCAATGAGGTTCTCTCTGGGCCGGGTGCGGATATAAAGCCGGGAAACGCTCTGCCGATTCGAAAGATTCCCGTGGGCACGGTCGTTCATAACATCGAGCTATCTCCCGGGAAGGGTGCCCAGTTGGCTCGCTCTGCTGGGGCCGCAGTTCAGTTGGTTGCCAAGGAGGGAAACTATGCTCAGCTCAAGCTTCCCTCCGGTGAAGTGCGGATGGTTCTGCTGGATTGTCGGGCAACCATTGGCCAAGTCGGCAACGTTGAACATGAGGTCATTTCCTTGGGGAAGGCGGGACGTAGCCGGTGGCTGGGGAGAAGGCCAGCCGTTCGCGGTACGGCCATGAATCCTGTGGATCATCCTCATGGTGGGGGAGAAGGTAAGTCCAAGGGACATTTGCCGACTACTCCTTGGGGAAAACCGACCATCGGATATCGCACCCGAAAAAAGAAGAAGCCATCCGACAAGTATATTATTCGGAGAAGGAAAGGTTAAGTTCACCGAGTTTAGGGGGAGTAAAGGTGGGTAGATCTCTCAAAAAGGGACCGTATGCGGATCCAAAACTCCTCGAGAGGATCGAGGAGATGAATAAGAAGAAAGAAAAGAGGGTAACCAAGACCTGGTCACGGGATTCGACAATATTTCCCCAGATGGTTGGCCACACTATTGCTGTGCACGATGGCAGAAAGCATGTGCCCATTTACATAACCGAGAATATGGTGGGACACAAACTGGGTGAGTTTGCACCGACCAGAACCTTTCGGGGACACGGTCGTCATACCGAGAGATCAACGGCTTTAAAGTAGATATATCTTAGGAGATAGGTTAGACATAAATCGCCTGCGGTAGACGAGCTCTTTTTACCAAAAATGG
>DNCG01000116.1:6519-8932 GCA_003491635.1 Actinomycetota bacterium | reverse complement strand
GGCAACTAAGGAACGGGAATTTTCGAAAGGAACTAAAGTTTTCAGAGGTTTTTGCCGATATATAAATTACCACATCCTAGAGACGGAGGGAGAGATGCTATGCCCTAAGTGTGGTTGGCAGATGAAGCCGATGAACCACCGGAGACACGGACGATTCAGAGACACATTATACCAGTGCAGATGTGGTCTAACTCACCTAGAAATCGCACCAATATCCAGAATAAGACACAAGAAACCGACCAAAGCATCGGTAGTAGCTGAAAAAGCCCTCGTTTAAACGAGGGCTTTTTCTTTTCCGTACCTACCGGCAGGCAGGTCGCCTATTCACTTCCCCCGCCTATGGCGGGGGAAGTGAATCTTACCCTTCGTATCCTCCATCCTTTGCCCTGGAGGGCGCCAGCCCGAAGGGGTGATCCTGGGTGAAACGAGGGATTACATCATCCCACCGGGAGGCATAGCCGGCATCGGCTTCTCCTCGGGCTTGTCGGCGACGATGGCCTCTGTGGTCAAGAGCATAGCAGCGATGCTGGCGGCATTCTGCAAGGCAAAACGGGTCACCTTGGTCGGGTCGATGATGCCCGCCTTCATCATATCGGTATAATCACCGGTGAGGACGTTGAGCCCCTGTCCCTTGGGCAGAGTCTTGATCTTCTCCGCCACAACGGAACCCTCAAAACCAGCATTGGCCGTCAGCTGACGCAATGGCTCCTCGAGGGACCGCTCAACGATCCGGGCACCCGTCTTCTCATCGCCGCTCAAATCGATTTTCTTCAGGGCAGGGATTACGTTCACGAATACAATCTCCCCACCGGGAAGAATTCCCTCTTCAACTGCAGCTTTGGTGGCGGATAGAGCGTCCTCGATGCGATGCTTCTTCTCCTTGAGCTCCGTTTCGGTGGCCGCACCGACTTTCACCACCGCCACCCCACCGGCGAGTTTCGCCAGGCGCTCCTGGAGCTTCTCCTTGTCGAACTCGGAGTCGCTCTTCTCGATCTCGGCTTTAATCTGGGCAATTCGACCCTTGATGGCTTCGGGATCTCCTTTACCCTCGACGATGGTGGTGTCCTCCTTGGTTATCTTGACCCTGTTGACTCGACCGAGCATATCCAGGGTCACATTCTCCAACTTCAACCCCAGCTCCTCGGTAATAACCTGGCCACCGACGATGATGGCAATGTCCTGGAGCATGGCTTTTCTTCTATCGCCGAAGCCGGGAGCCTTCACGGCCGCGCTCTGGAAGGTGCCCCTGATCTTATTGACCACCAGGGTCGCAAGAGCCTCTCCCTCCACATCCTCGGCGATGATCAGCAGGGGTTTGCCCGTCTGCATCAACTTCTCCAGAACCGGTACGAGATCGGCCACTGCGGAGATCTTCTGATTTGCGATGAGGATGTATGGTTCCTCCAGGACGGCCTCCATCCTCTCCGGATCGGTGACCATGTAGGGAGAGATGTAACCCTTGTCGAATTGCAGACCCTCAACGACCTCCAGTTGCGTCCCAATGGTTTGAGATTCCTCTACGGTGATGACGCCGTCCTTGCCCACCTTCTCCATGGCATCGGCTATCAACTCGCCGATCTCCTCATCGGCAGCGGAGATGGCAGCAACAGCCGCTACCTCTTCCCTGGTTTTGATGGGCTTGCTGAGCTTCTTGATTTCCTCTACCGCCACGTTGGTCGCCTTCTCGATACCCCTCTTCATCAACATCGGGTTCGCTCCAGCCGCGACGTTTCTCAAGCCCTCACGGATCATGGCCTGAGCAAGAATGGTGGCGGTGGTTGTCCCATCGCCGGCTACATCCTGAGTCTTGGTGGCAACTTCCTTGATGAGCTGGGCGCCCATGTTCTCGTAGACGTCCTCAAGCTCAATCTCCTTGGCCACCGTAACTCCGTCGTGAGTGATGGTGGGCGGACCAAATTTCTTGTCCAGCACCACATTGCGCCCCTTGGGACCGAGCGTCACTCTGACAGTATCGGCCAATTTGTTGGCGCCCCGCTCCAGGGCCCGCCTTGCTACCTCATCGTATTCTATGATTTTAGGCATTCGCACTCCCTCCTCTTTACCCTGTTAGTCGCCTCAGGCGACTAACAGGGTTAACTTATTAAAACTACTTTTTAATGATGGCAAGAATGTCCCTTTCGCTCAAGATAAGGTACTCCTCGCCCTCTATCTTTACTTCGGTGCCGCCGTACTTGGAGTAAATCACCTTATCCCCCGCTTTTACCTCCAGGGGAATTTTCTTGCCTTCCTCGTATCTTCCACTGCCCACGGCCACAACAGTGCCCTCCTGTGGCTTCTCCTTCGCGGTATCGGGAAGAACGATTCCGCTCTTGAGCACCTCCTCGCTCTCGCCCGGTTTAACCACGACGCGATCTCCCAAAGGCTTTAACTTCATCTATCAACCCTCCCTTTC
>DNCG01000116.1:0-6350 GCA_003491635.1 Actinomycetota bacterium | reverse complement strand
TTAGCACTCCCACCTTAGGAGTGCTAAGAACAGAACATATCTTATATTACCAGAAAAACCAAGTCAAGGAAGAGATTTAAAAATCTTTCGAGCGGGGGTGCAGATTAAAAATCCACCTGCGGCGAGGATCAGACAAATGTAGGAAAAGACATCACCGAAACGGGCATAGAAGGTCAAATCCTCCGCGAAAGCGACTTCGCCCGTCAAAATCCTCCGTTCAAATAGATTCGTCTCCCCAAAAATACATCCTCGGGGATCGATAATTGCGGATATGCCGCTGTTGGCCGCCTGGACGACGTAGACGCCATTTTCGACCGCCCGCAGGGCGGTCATTTCCACATGCTGACGAGCGGCGGCCGTCCTCTCAAACCAGGCATCGTTAGTGATGACAATCAGCATCCTTGCCCCCCTCTCGACCAACCTTCGGCAGAGGGTGGAGTTGGTCGATTCAAAGCAAATCGTCGCCCCAAATGCCCCTTGGCCGATATTAAAAATGGTCAACTCCTCGCCGGGAACGATGTCCTCTCCGAGACCGGCCACCCCCCGAATCCATCCAAAAAGGGGATCCAGGGGAATGTACTCGCCGAAGGGAACAGGGTAAATCTTATCGTATCGCTCCAGCCCCCCGTTGCAGGCGGGGAGCAGGAAAGCTGAGTTGTGGAGTCCGTCTTCTTCAAAAAGACTCCCCAACAAGAGGTAGCACTGCTCCTTACCACAGAGGCGAGAGATATCATCCAGATAAGCCTTTTCGGCGGAGAAATCGCCGGGAATGGCGGTTTCGGGCCAGACAATAAGATGGGGGCGGAACTCCACAGCCTCCTCAGTCAGCCGAGAGTAAATTCCTCGAATTTCCTCCTCCTTTCCGGCCCCCAACTTCTCCCACTGAGGGATACTGGGCTGGACGATCGCCACCTTGAAGGGCTCGCCGCCGACTCTAGTCGTCAAATAACCAAAACAGCCACCGCCGAGGATCAGCAACAAAATCCCGGCCACCAAACCAACCTGCTTAAACAGCAAACGGCGCCCCGCCAACGGCGGGGGGGAAGGATAACGAGCCTCCCCATAAGCCAGCAAGAGCTCAACCGAGACTATGTTGACCAGCACGATCAGATAAGAGATTCCATAGACGCCGCTGAACTTGGCCATCTGGAGAACAAATGGATTCGGCTGCTGACTGTAACCAAGCACACCCCAGGAAAAACCCCAGGAACCGATGGATCTCAAGAACTCCAGCGACACCCACCAGGCAGGAAGAAGAAACAGGCGTTCCCAACTTCCACATCCTCGGATCATCAGAGCCGCTCCCAGAGCGAAGAGAGCAAAGGCAACCGCCTCCAGGAGAACGGGAAGAAGCCAGGCCAGAAAACCCAGAAACCCATAGAAGCGAACCAGAACGAGCAGCCAATAGGTCAAGCCACCGAAGAAGACGAAGCCCACGACAAGACCATAAAGAAAGGATCTGGAGGGCGTGGATTCATAAATCAGCCACAAGAATGGGATTAAGGCAAACCAAACCATGAAGCTGAAGGAGAAATAGGGAAAAGCAAGGACGAGAAGGAGACCCGACAAAACAGCCAAAACCAACTCTCTTGAGCCCATTCCCACTCCCCTCAGGAAGGACACAGCTCTCCACCCCCGGCGGGAATATCCACAAGGTCACAAACCTTATCCAATTTAAAAGACCAGTTCAACCCGGATTTATTTAGAGTTATCCACATTATCCACAGAGTAAAAATTACCTTCTTTACCTCCATAAATCCGATTTATAACCCTACTGAACAGAGGAACCCTTCAAGATGAATCCTTCAGGGTGAACCCAGAGAAAGATTTGGATCGGGATTTGCCTCGAGGGATAACCTTTCGCCCTTCAGATATCGAAAGTGGCCGGCGCAGGCGATCATCGCCGCATTGTCGGTGCAGAGTACAATGGAGGGATAAAATAGAGCCATCTTCTTCCCCATGGCCCCCCTCAACTTCTCCCTCAAAGCGGTATTGGCAGCCACTCCTCCCGCCAGGACGATCTTATCGACTCCCTTCTCCTCCGCCGCCCGCAGTGTCTTGTGAACCTGGACATCGACGATGGCCGCCTGGAAACTGGCCACCAGATCGGGTAGATTCACCCCTCTACCCTCATCCTTCGCTCGAGCCACGTAGTTCAAGACGGCCGTCTTGAGACCGCTGAGGCTGAAATCGTAGCCCTTCGTCTTTAGCATCGCCCGGGGAAAGTCGATGGCTTCCGGTTTCCCCTTCCTGGCAAGCTCATCGATGATGGGGCCACCGGGGTAACCGAGACCCAAGAACTTGGCGATCTTATCGAAAGCCTCACCGGCGGCATCGTCCAGCGTCTCCCCCAGAACATCGTAATTTCCATAATCCCCCACATGGACGAGAGAGGTATGACCACCGGAGACCACAAGAGAAACGAAGGGCGGTTTCAAGTCCGGATGCTCCAGAAAATTGGCAAAGATGTGCCCCTCCAGATGATTCACGCCGATGAGGGGAAGACCGGTGACGTAAGAGAGGGCCTTGGCCTCGGCCATCCCAATGAGCAAAGCTCCCACCAGCCCCGGCCCTCGCGTGACGGCAATGGCGGTTAAATCACCGAGAGCCACTCCCGCCTGTGTGAGGGCTTCGGAAACGACGAGATTGATCAGTTCCAGATGCTTTCGAGAGGCGATCTCGGGGACCACCCCCCCGAACTTCCTGTGCCAGTCAACCTGCGAGGAGACGATGTTTGAAAGGATGCGCTTGCCATCAGCGACCACAGCCGCGGACGTCTCATCACAAGAGGTCTCTATCCCTAAGATGAGGAGAGATTTTCCGGTCATAACCGCCTCTCAGCTCGATTACCCGATCGCTACTTCCTATCCAAACTTTTGCGTTCTTATGTAACGGGACAAAGGCTAGAACACAAGTCTAGTTATATTTTAAAGAGATTCTGACCAAAACACCAACGAAACTCAGCCCTTCAGCCAGAACTTGGCCAGACCCAGCAGACCGTCCTCCCAAAAAATCAGCAACATACGCAGGGCCCTTTCGGTCCCCGACCGCTGTTCACCATGGACCCTTCGCAGAATGGGATCGGACAGAACCCGATAGGCTTCGTTGAGATCTTGCATCTTCTTCGTCGCTCGATTTCTCTGATCGGGCGGTTGCCTGTCGGGGTGGTGCTTAAAGGACAGGGTCTTGTAGGCCTTCTCGATCACCTCCGGAGAGGCATCGTGGTGAACCTCCAGAATCTCGTAATAATCCTTCATCGCACTCCTCAATACAACGCATACATCTTAACTTCGGGCATCGGATAGTGCCAAGGATTGTAGGTGACCAGCGTGAGATCCTTGACCGCCGCCGTAGCGGCGATGGTGGCATCGATGAAATCTATCCGAAAACCCAGAGGCCAGTACTTCCTGAGATAAGTGGCGGCCAGTTCGGCTATCTCGCCATCCACGGGAACAACGGCAAGGGTTTTCAAGAACTTTCGCATCCGCACCTCCTCATCTGGGTCGACTCCTCTGATCACCTCGATCACAGAGAGACTGCTCACAAAGAGAGCACCCTTCCTGCGCCGTAGATTTCTCACCAGTTTGGGGGCGTCATATTTCCTCCTCAGATACCACAGCAAGACGATGGAATCAAGCAGATAGTCCACAGCGCACACCCCTTCAAAGCAGACCATCCAGTCTCCACAAACCTTCCTCGCGAGCCATTCTCACCGCCTCCTCGAATTCGGCCGGGGTTATGCGGCGATCGAGGGGGGGATTTTCGAAAGCCTTGTAGCAGGGATAGTACTGGTCCATCACGTTCACGTAAGTGTCGGGAGATATCTCCTTGGCCAAAAATCTCATGACCTCCCTGGTTCCGGCCAAGCCCCCGGGCAGAACCAGATGACGCACCAGAAGCCCCCGCAGGGCGATACCCCTCTCGTCCAGAACCAGGTCGCCGACCTGACGATACATCTCCTTGATAGCCGCCTTCGCCATCTGGGGATAGTCCTTGGCCCGAGCGAGCTTCTGGGCTACATCGCCATCGGCGTACTTGAAGTCGGGCATATAGATGTCGAAGACGCCATCCAAAAGCCTCAAGGTCTCCAGCGCATCGTAGCCGCCGGTGTTGTACACCAGAGGGACGTTCAATCCCCCCTCTATGGCCTGGGAAAGAGCTCCCAAAATCTGGGGGACAAAATGTGTAGGCGTGACGAAATTGATATTGTGGCAGCCGAGTCGCTGGAGGTGGAGCATCATCTGAGCCAACTCTTCTAGGGAAACCTCCCGACCGTCCCCCAGATGACTGATGGTGTAGTTCTGACAGAAGAGGCAACCGAGATTGCAGCGAGTCAAAAAAATAGTCCCCGACCCATCTGTCCCGACCAGGGGCCTTTCCTCCCCAAAATGGGGATGACAGCTGGAGACCATGGGGAGCTTCCCCACCCGACAGAATCCCCTCTCCCCGGCCAACCTGTCGACGCCGCATCCACGGGGACAAATGGAGCACTTCCTGAGCTTCTCGCAGGCCAACTTGACCCTTCGAGCGAACTCACCTTGCTCATATAACTTTATATAACTGGGCTGGAACACACCGACTCACCAATTAGATGATAGCACCAAGGTTTCAGCTCCCGAAAGCTCAGCTATTCCAGAACCTTGTAGACCACGTCGTGCTCCCTGACGTGCTCCTTGACCTTGAGCCCGATGGACTGACCCGCCTTGGCGCTCTGAACAGGCTCGTGCTCGATCTCCATCGATTCAATCTTCTGCGTCAAGTCGGTGGTGTGCCCCTTGATGTGGATGGTATCGCCGACACTCAAGATACTCTTCGTTATCTCGACGACCCCCACACCCAGTTTGGTGAAGTAGTGAGTTACCCTGCCAACTTCCTCTTCCGGCATTCCGATCCCTCCTTCTCTCGCATCCTCTTATTCTTCTTCACCAAAGAATCAAGATTTCCTCCTCTTCTCACGCAATTCCTCTCGTAGCCCCTCTAAACGCTTTAGACAATCCTCCGAGGTTATATCCCCTATCCACATGACCACCGCATCCTCTCCGGTATCAGAATAATATCCCTTCCTCAAACCCACCTCCCGAAAGCCAAATTTCCGGTAGAACTCCTGGGCTACCAAATTCGGCTTCCTAACCTCTAAGGTCAACCGCTTTATGCCCCTTCTCGTCGCCGATTCGATCAAAGACAATACCAAGAGAGTGCCTATACCCTTCCTCCTGTATTTGAAATCGACGGCCAGGTTGGTGATGTGCCCCTCATCCCCCACCTGGAAAAGTCCAGTATAGCCAACCACACGGCCGGGGATTTTGGCCACCAGATAGATGGTCGCCCCCGTTCTCGTTCCACCGGCCTTGGCCAGTTCATTCTCGAATACGCCTCGCGACCAGGGGGAAGGAAAGGTTCTCCTCTCGATGAAACAAACCTCCTCCAGATCCTCACGGGACATATTGAGTATCTCAACTTCACCAATCACCGAAGTTTTTCCCCTCTCCTTAACAGTTTCTCTTCAGCTTCAGATAGGCGAGCGTAGATGGGAACCAGTTCGTTGTAATCCCCTTTTTCCGCGGAAAATTTCGGGGCACCCAGGACGAGAAGATTAGAAGCCCTGGGAAACCAAAGCTGAGAGGGAGCAAAATGAGCACCCTTAAGACGCTTTTTGAACAGCTCCCCGTAACCGACTATGGCATCTCCGGTTAAAATCACCCCTTCAGGATGAACCTGCAGGGTGAACCTCGGGTGCCCACGCAAGAGGGAACAAAGGGTCTCCGGGGCCATCGCCCTGTGATCGGTCAGGCGTTTAAGGCATCCCCGAGGAAATTCATAGAGCGTGGCATAGACCTCCCCCCTCTTGGCATCGAGAGCCACACAAACGGGTTTCTTGAAGGAAATAAAATTGTAGGCTATACAATCGAGGGTGGACACCCCCACCACGGGCCTGTTCAACCCCTGAGCCAGACCCCTGGCGGTGCTCACCCCGATCCTCACGCCCGTGAATGAGCCCGGCCCCAATCCCACAACTAGGCCATTGACGTCGTGGATGGAAAAACCGGATTGTCCCAGGACACGGTCGATTAGGAGCAGGAGCTTCTCCATATGAGCTTTGGGGGCAGCGACGGTCGCCTCGCCACGCACACCATCTTCCGTCCCCACCGCCACCGTGCAGAAATCGGTGGCGGTATCGAAGGCCAAAATCAGCATTTTTACCTCCAGAGGAGCCAAAAAAAGTATATTCTCGACAAAGTCGGAGTGTCAAACTTTTCCAGCTCTTCAAGCCGAGGCCACTGATTCGTCTTGACCTTTCAGCGAATAAATTATTTACTAGTACCGTTACAACTTAATTTACCCTCCTTCGC
>DNCG01000002.1 GCA_003491635.1 Actinomycetota bacterium | reverse complement strand
TGCAACTCAAAATTTCCTCGAAAGTATTCTTCCTTTCAAGGCTGAAATCCTTTATCCTTGTATTCGATGGACGAACTATTTCCCGCACTCGCCTGAAATTTGTACCTCGCCAGGTAAATCAAATACATGTTTGCAACGACTGGACGATGATCATCATCGACAAAGGCCTAGAAGAGAACTTGAGAGAAAGCGCCAGATTCATCAAGAAAGCCCTGGCGGAAACCTCCTTCCACATCGAGATAGATCACGGCGAGGGGGAAGGCGAACCCCTCCGCATCAACAAGGACATCGATGATGAGGCATCCTTCACCCCACTGTCGGAGAAAAGAGCGTCCAGAAACAAAATAGCAGCCATTGATGGAGGATCGGCGAACATCGTCAATGGTCGCTCCTTCCGTGTGGGAGTATATCGATGTGGGCACCTCGTCTTTGAGAACGGCAAACTCCTGGAAGAAAAGGTTTATCCGCCAACCATTCAAACGGTCTCCTTCTCCAACGCGGAAGAAATTTTTTCTCGAGCCCACTTTGAATTGCTGAAAGAATTGCCCAAGGAATTGCCCACCTTCGATCGTGTCGTCGACCGAGTAAGGACGCTCCGAGAGTGGTCTCTTGCCAATGAGCTGGCCGAAAAGCTGGATGAGGGGGACTTGATCCTCATTGATGGTTCCCTGCGCTCGAGCGTCGCCCTTCCCTACACCCTCATCGACCGCGTTTGCAAAAAGGCCGCCCAAAGGGGAGTTCACCTGGCAGGAGTGGTCAAAACCAGCACCCTCTATTGGGGAAAGCACACCCCCCTAGTCCCCATGGTGCATCGGCTGGGAAATAAGATTAATCCAGAGCGAAATTGGTTTTGCCGGTTGACGGATCTAGGAGCTGACCCGATCCACCCCACCACAGATTGGGATATCCGCTGGTTTGGTGACATCTACGTAGCCAAGCTCTCTCCCAGATCCGACTATGCCTTTCGGGTGGATATAAATCGTTTCGATGAAACCGATCCCAAAAAAATAGTGGAACTGCTCGCTAGTTGCAGTCAGGATCCGGTCTACATGGGCTACCCGTATCCGCTGGCGGCAATCCACAACAGGGTGAGGATCGAGCCCGCTCAGATAGAAGACTTTTACTACCGCCTTCAAAGCTTTGCCCTTGAAGAGGGTGTTCGGATGGAGGAATGGGAGACACTCTTTGCAGACTTTCATGAACTGCTGGACGTGAGCGAATGAGTAGCTGACAGCTACCCAAGGGCCAGCTTTCGGTTGATGGGAATAAAGAACTTAATTTTAGTGGCTGACATATCCGACAGGGGCTAGAGACCAGGAGCAAGGAGGTACCGTGTATAAGGGTCGACTAACCGGTAAAAGCGTATTGGAGATCGAGTTCAGGTCGTTCTACTCCGAAGACCTCTTTCTGGGAGACATCCTCGTAGCCGAGGATGCGGAAAGAGGAGTGAGGTTCCTCCTGCGAGTGGTGGACATAAAATACGGCGTGGAAGCGAGCAACCCCGAATGGCCTATTCGAACGGCGGGAAATATGATGCTCATGGACACAATCGAACAACCCTTCACCCTCCACGACAAGGAACGCCGGCTTTACAAGACGGGACAGTGTATCCCCTTAGGTTACGTGAAAAATGGTAAATTTCACAAACCGAAGACCATCCCCTCTCACTTTTCTCGCGTGACCCCACCCACCATCCAGGACTTCGAGTTCTTGAGGGAATACCTCGGGGACATAACGATCGGAAACTTGCGCAGCGGCGAGGGTGTATTGGACTTTCCCGTGGGCATAAAGGGTGACCTTTTCCCTTATCACATTGGAGTCTTCGCTACTACGGGCATGGGAAAGAGCAATTTAATGAAGACATTGGCTGCGGCTGTGATGGAGACCGGAAAATACAGTCTTCTCATCCTCGATCCCCACGGCGAATACTACGATGGCGGGGGAGACCCCAGACGTAAGGGCCTTAAGGATGCACCGGGGGCCCGGGGGAGACTGCGAGTCTACAGCTCAAGGAAGCTTTCAGGTCCTTACAACCAATTGAAAATAAGTTCCCAGGAAATCCGCATTGAGGATCTTCGGCAAATTTACAACTTCTCTGGACCTCAAATGGAGGCCCTCTATGCCATAACCCACCACTACCGTCTGGGGTGGTTGACCGCCCTGGCCGACAAAGAGATCGAAGAGATATCATCCAGAATCGGCGCCAGCGCCTTCCACCAGGGCACTCTGTCGGTTCTGAAAAGGCGCGCCGAACACATCGTGAGGCTTCCTTTCGTCCATGCCGATGCCTCCATCTCCATCACCAGAAATGTCGTCAAAGACCTCCGCGAGGGAAAGCTGGTGCTGATAGACACCTCGAACATGCGCCAGGATGAGGAGCTATTAACCAGCGCTGTCATTGCCCGCGCCGTGTTCGAGATGAACAAGGAGGCCTACCAAAACCCGGCCGAATTCAAAAAGGTCCTTCCCGCATTAATCGTGCTCGAGGAGGCCCAGAGGGTTCTGGGAAAGGGGAACGAGAGCAATCTGGGCATATTCGCCCAAATTGCCAGGGAGGGAAGGAAGTTTAAAACCGGCCTTTGCGCCATCACTCAGCAACCGAAGCTCATCGATGAAGAACTGCTATCCCAATTCAACACTTTATTCATCCTGGGACTGGCTGATGAAGGGGATAGAGCCATCCTCAAGAGCTCCGCCAAGCAGGACATCTCCTCGTTGGGAAAGGAGATACAGACCCTGATGGCAGGAGAAGCCCTGATCACCTCCCCCGAGACGCCCTTCGCCATTCCGGCCAAGATCCATCTCTACGAGGGCTGGATTAAAAAAACGGTCGGGGGTCGGAAATTGAAAGTCGGAGATCAAAAAATCGAAACGGACGAGGGATTCTTTTAAATGAGAGTGGTCCACATCTCGGATACACATCTGGGATATACTGCCTATCGCGGTCTCGACCCAGAATTGGGAATCAACCAGCGCGAGGCCGATATTTTCGCCGTCTTCAAGCAGGCCATAGATAAAATCCTGGAAATTTCCCCGGATCTGGTTCTCCACACCGGGGACCTTTTCGACAGCGTGAGACCCAGCAACCGCTCCCTATCCCTGGCACTAGAGCAGCTCCTCCGCCTGAGCACAGTCGGGATACCCGTGGTGATCATCGCGGGAAACCACTCGATGCCGAAGATGCGCGATACGGGTAGTGTCTTTCAGCTTTTCACCCTCTTCCCCAATTTCTTTCCGGTCTACAAGGGAAGATATGAGACCATTTCCATCAAGGCTTCGCCTCGTAGGGGTCTCACCCCGGAGGGT
>DNCG01000004.1 GCA_003491635.1 Actinomycetota bacterium | reverse complement strand
AGATGGATGAGTATCGCTTTGTGAGTGTTAGGATCCCGCACGATCCCCTTCTCAACAAACTCTCTGCCGACCTCGAACTGTGGTTTAGCTAAAATTGCCAGTTCCGCCCCGGGCTCCAAGAGGCGCTTAAGATTCTCGATGATTTTTTCCACCGAAATGAAAGAGACATCAACCGTGGATATATCCGCCTTTGCGGGCACTCTGTCGGGTGTAAGATGTCGAATATTGGTTCTCTCCAAAAGATACACCCGGGGGTCCTGACGAAGAGGCCAAGCCAAATGACCATACCCTACATCCACAGCGATTACGCGTCCAGCTCCGTGCTTGAGTAGGCAATCGGTGAACCCCCCCGTGGAGACGCCCACATCAAGTACCACTTTACCATCCACGTCTATGTCGAATTCCCTCAGAGCTTTTTCGAGCTTTAAGCCACCTCGAGAAACATAAGGGATCTCTTTCTTGACCGAAACAACACCATCGGGATCGACCAGAGTACCAACTTTCTCAACGAGTCTGCCGTCGATAAAAACATTTCCCCCCAGAATAGCCGCCTTCGCCCTTTCTCTGCTGGGAAAGAAACCTTTTTTCATCAGGAGAATGTCGGCCCGTTCCCTTCTCAAAATTGACCTCGAATCAGCCTGTTGGCAAAATCCTGCAGGCGGAAGTTCAATTTTCCGAGCCTCCGACTGCCCGTTTCTCGGTCAACGTAGCTCTTTAAAACCTTTTCAACCGTGAAAGCGACGCTCGATGAATCCAGACCCAAGCTAGTCAAAAGTTCTTTAACCGAGCCATGGGTTACAAACTCATCGGGCAGACCCAACCTCAATACGAGGGGATGAATACCCCTTTCAGCTAACAACTCTAAAACTCCACTCCCGAAGCCGCCCACTAGGCTATTCTCCTCCAGGGTCACGATCAACTCATGGTCTCCAGCAACCTGAGAGATTAACTCTTCATCCAGAGGTTTAACAAATCTGGCATTCACAACGGTAGATGAAATTCCCCTCCTCTTCAGGATATCCGCTGCTTCCAAGGCAACCTGCACCAGCCTGCCAAGAGCGATCAAGCAAACCCGCCCGCCACCGCCACTGGCAAGCTCATCCATTTCTAGAATCTCTCCCCGACCAATGGGGAGCATTTTGAACTCCTCACAACGCTTAGCTCCCACGGCCGACCCTCTGGGATATCGAACGGCCACGGGGCCAGACAGTCGGGTGGCCGTGTAAAGCATGTGACGAAATTCTTCTTCATCTTTGGGAGCCATGATCGTCATCCCAGGTATGTGTCTCAAATAGGAAAGGTCAAAAGACCCATGGTGGGTGGGTCCATCCTCACCCACCAGCCCAGCTCTATCCAGTGCGAAAACGACATGCAAGCCTTGCAGGCACACATCTTGAATGATCTGGTCGTAGGCCCTCTCAAGAAAGCTCGAATAGACGGCGACCACCGGAAGAAATCCTCCCTTGGCCAGACCAGCGGCGAACGTCACCGCGTGCTGCTCCGCTATTCCCACATCATAAAACCTGTCGGGAAAAATCCCGGCGAACCTGTCCAATCCCGTCCCGGTGGACATGGCAGCGGTGATGGCTATGATCCGTTTATCCCTCCGACCGAGCTCCACCAGGGTTTCTCCAAAAATTTCGGTATAAGAGGGGATCTCGCCTTTCACCTTGGGCTCACCCGTCGAAACGACGAAAGGAGAGGTGCCATGGAACTTGTTGGGATTCTTCTCGGCTGGCTGGTAACCCAACCCCTTCTTGGTAATGACGTGGATTAAGACAGGTCCACTTATCCGCTTGGCCAGATTGAGGCTTTCTTCGGTGCTTCCTACGTCGTGACCGTCTATTGGTCCTATGTATTTGAACCCAAGCTCCTCAAAGAACATCCCGGGCACCAGAAGCTGCTTTAAGCTATCCTTCAGATGCTCTCCGACCTCATACATCCTCTCGCCCACAGCCGGTATTCTGCGGACATGTTCCTCGATTTGCCTCTTGAGCTTGTTGTAGGTGGGGTCCAGACGAATCCGGCTGAGGTAGGATGAGAGAGCACCCACGTTGCTGGCTATGGACATTTCATTATCGTTGAGGACAACAATAAAATTGGTTTTGAGATGACCGGCTTGATTCAGAGCCTCATAAGCCATTCCCCCGGTCAAAGAACCATCGCCGATGACGGCAACGATCGTCCCCTCCCCTCCCCTCTTTTCTCTGGCCTCAGCCAGGCCTAAAGTAAAGCTGATCGAGTTGCTGGCGTGACCGGAATCGAGAATGTCGTGCTCGCTCTCGGACTTCTTCGGGAAACCACTCAATCCCCCAAATTGGCGAAGGGTGGCGAATTTTTCTCTTCTGCCCGTCAAAATCTTATGAACATAGCACTGATGACCCACATCCCAAACGATCTTATCCTGGGGACTATCCAGGGCACGGTGAAGAGCCAGGGTCAACTCCACAACTCCAAGGTTGGGAGCCAGATGTCCACCCGTCTCGGAAACGGTCTCTATTATCTTCTGGCGAATCTCCCAAGCTAGAATCTTCAGTTCCTCCGCCGACAAGCCTTTTAAATCTGCCGGGGAATTAATGCTATCCAATATCTGCGAACTCACACCGAACACCGCCTTTTATTTTTCCCTCGCGCACACGAACCTGGCGAGGTTGGCCAGTGAAGAGGTATCGGCTCTTAGTTTATCCAAAGCTTCGATCGCCCTATCCGTCGCCTCTCTGGCCATCTCCATGGCCTTATTCAACCCAAAGGTATCGGGGAAAGTGGCCTTGAGTTGGTGCTGATCCGCCCCGACTTTCTTGCCGAGCACCTCTGCTTGCCCCACAACATCAAGGATATCATCGGTGATCTGGAAAGCCAAACCAAGGTAATGAGCGTACGTACTTAAAATTTCCATCTCCTCCTCAGAGGCATTGGCAAGAATAGCCCCCACCCGGGCCGCCGCCTGTATGAGCCTACCCGTCTTACGAGTGTGAATGAATTCCAGGGTGGAAGCATCCACTTGTTTTCCGGTGGAGATTATATCGGCAACCTGTCCACCAACCATCCCCCTGGCGCTGGAGGCCTCAGCCAACTCACCTATCACTTGAACAGTCTTGGAGGGCTCCCCTTTCTGCAGGGAAGCAATGAGATAAAAAGCCTCGGCGAGAAGAGCATCTCCAGCCAATATCGCTATATCCTCACCGAACAAAATATGGCAGGTGGGCTGCCCCCTCCTCATCTCATCATCATCTATGGCCGGCAAATCGTCGTGGATCAAGGAGTAAGTGTGGATGTACTCCACGGCACAAGCCGTGGGAAGGACATCCTCGGGCTCGCAACCAAAAGCCTCGGCGGAAAGAAGGGTCAAAACGGGTCGAAAACGCTTCCCGCCGGAAAAGAGGCTATGCCGCATAGCCTCGTAAACAACCTGGGGGTAGGTCTCCCCGGAAGAAAAGTAGTGGGCCAAAGCCTCCTCCACAAGCAAGCGCTTATCGTCAGGGTAGATTATCTTTTCCCTCAGCGTCTTTTTCATCAATGTCCTTCTTTTCCTCCTGCCAGCGAGTGTGGTCTATTCTCTCGGTGCAGAAGTTCGCAAGCTGAACACCCTCTTCCAGAAAATCGAGGGATTTTTCCAAACTGATCTCCTTCTTCTTAACCAAATCCACTATCTCTTGAAGGCGCCTCAGCGCCCGCTCGAAAGTTATATCATCCCCTTGCATCTCTCTCACTCTCTCCCCACATGAGATCCTCGAAGCTCGAGGGCAATTCTTCCCAAAATGCCATTAACGAACCTGCTCGAATCCTTCATACCAAAAATTTTGGCTAGCTCAACAGCCTCATTTATGGACACGCTGAAGGGAATGTCCTCTTCGTAAAGCATCTCGTATATGCCCATTCGAATAATGTTTTTATCCAGGATGGGCATCCTCTCCAAAGCCCAGTTGTCGGTATATTTCTCGATCATCTCATTGATCTGCTTTTGATGCTTCAAGACGCCCTGAATTATCCTCAAAGAGAAGTCCGAAAGGGGCTCACTTTCCTCGAAATAAGCTCTGTCTTCCATTATCTTCTCCAAGGACCTGCCCGTGATCTCCTTTTGGTAAAGAATCTCCAGGGCGAGTTTCCGAGCTTTCCGCCTCTCAAGCATCAGACAGATCACCCCTGGGGCGGAAAGTTGAGGCCGTCGATGAAGACGTTGACGCCTCTCACCTTCCAACCAGTCATGCCCTCCAAAGCTTCTTTGACGCTTAACTGGACTTTTTCCGCCACTTCCTTAATCACATAGCCATAATCGGCACAGAGATGAACATCCACATTTATCTCTTTGTCCTCCAGGGAAACTTTTACCCCCTTGGTGGAACCCTTTCTTAACCAGTCGGCGATGCTCTCGACCACTCCCCCGCTCAAAGAAGTCACCCCATCCACTTCCGTGGCCGCCAAACCGGCGATGAACTCCAGGGCCCTGCTAGCGATCTTGAAATCATTGAATTTTAGCTCTTGCTCATCACCCATGGCTTCCCCTAATCGTCTGAAGTCCTTTTCGAAATATAATCGGTATGAATCTCGCCTCTCTTGAAGCAGGCCTCTTTGACCACCTTGAGATGAAAAGGTATAGTGGTCTCCAGTCCCACGATGATAAACTCATCCAGAGCTCGCCTGGCCCGATTGATGGCCTCATCTCTGGTCTCCCCCCAGACTATTAACTTAGCCAAAAGCGAGTCGTAATGTGGTGAGACCACGTAGCCTGAGTAGAGATGGCTATCCACACGAACCCCGGGGCCGCCAGGGGGATTATAGAGTCTTACGATGCCGGCCACCGGCATGAAATCTTTCGCTGAATCCTCTGCATTAACCCTGAACTCGATGGCATGACCATTCAATCCGATATCGGCCTGGCTGTGATCGAGCAGCTCACCGGCCGCCAGCTTAATCTGCTCTTTCACAATATCGACGCCGGTTACCATCTCGGTGACCGGATGTTCTACCTGTATCCGGGTGTTCATCTCCATAAAATAATAGTTGCCTTGCCCATCGAGCAAGAACTCCACCGTCCCAGCATTTACATAACCAGCCACCTTCGCCGCCTCGACCGCCACCTTCCCCATCTTCTCCCTCAACTCATCGGTCAGAACTGAGGAGGGCGACTCCTCAATCAACTTCTGATAACGGCGCTGAATCGAGCATTCCCTTTCGCCAAGGTGAATCACATCGCCCATTTTATCCGCCAGAATCTGAAATTCTATGTGGCGCGGTTCTTCCACGTACTTTTCGATGTACACCTCGGAACTCCCAAAAGCAGCTTTGGCCTCTTCGGAGGCGGTCTGAAGGAGTTTTTTCAGTTCCCGCTCGTTTTGAACGATTCTCATTCCCCGCCCACCGCCTCCGGCGGAGGCCTTAATTATCACCGGGTAAGATATCTCACTGGCAAAGGACAGAGCCTCTTTTTCGCTCTTTATCGCCCCTTCGCTTCCGGGAACAACCGGGATACCAGCCTCCAGCATCAGCCGTCTAGCTTTCGCCTTATTTCCCATCCGCTCGATCGCTCTTGGAGGAGGCCCGATGAAAACGATGCCGCAAGACTCACAAACCTCGGCAAACTGAGTGTTCTCGGCGAGGAAGCCATAGCCCGGATGAATAGCATCAGCTCCACTGACCTGAGCAGCGCTGATGATACTGGGGATGTTTAAGTAGCTTTGGCTGGGTTGCGGGGGACCAATACAGATTGCCTCATCGGCTAGCTTCACGTGGAGAGAGTCCTCGTCCGCCTTCGAATAGACCGTAGCCGTTGGAATATCCAGTTCCTTACAGGCTCTTATCACGCGAAGGGCGATCTCACCACGATTAGCAACAAGGATCTTCTTAAACAAATTATCAATGCCTCCCACACAAAACCCACAGTCCAGAGTCGCACTAAACCGATGAAAGAGCTATGTCCCGGACAAACCGATGAGGCTCTTATCTCTATTGCACGGGTTCATACAAAAACAGCGTTTGTCCATATTCTACGGGGTGACCACTTTCCACCAATATCTTCTTTATTATACCCTTTTCCTCCATCACAATCTCGTTCATCAGCTTCATGGCCTCAAGAATACAGACGATCTGCCCCTCTTCAACAACATCCTCTTCCTCTACAAAAGGAGGGGCATCGGGTGATGGAGCTCTGTAAAATGTCCCAACCATCGGAGCCTCCATCTTCTTCCAGCCATCGGGATACTCCCCGGTTTTAGTCACCTTTTCCGCTTCTCTGGTCTCGCCCGCAACCGATTCTTTGCTCTCAACAACGGGGGCTACTCCCTTACGGACATAGATCTTCACTCCGCCCTCCTCCACCACAACTTCATTCACGTCGCTCTGCTCAACCAGTTGAATGAGCTGCCGAATTTGATCTATATCCATGTACTCGCCCTCCTTAACCGCCTTGATCTCCTCGCTAGTCAAAAAGACCGCCTTTTCCGCTCCCTCCTTGTGCCTTTCAAGATATTCCCTGGCCGGCTTGGGAAAGAGGGCATACATCAAAATATCCTCTTCACCCTTGGTCAGATCACCTATCTCTTTGGCATAGTCGTCAAAGGTCTCTTTGATGAGATCGGCGGGTCTGCATTCGATTCTCTTCTCGTTATTTAATATCTTCTTCTCCACCTCGGGATTCATCGGCCCTGGTGGTCGTCCATAAAGACCTTTCACGTACGACTTCATCTCATCGGGAATAACTCCCCACCTCTTGCCACTGAGAACATTCAGCACCGCCTGAATTCCCACGATCTGACTTAACGGCGTCACCAGGGGCGGATAGCCAACCTCCGCACGAACGCGGGGTATCTCTTCCAGCACCTCGGGGAGTCTATCCAGCGCATTCTGCTCCACAAGCTGACTATAAAGATTGGAGATCATACCCCCGGGAACCTGATGAGAGAAGACCTTCATATGGGTCAGCGAAGTCACGCCTCGCTTGAATCCCCTTCTTTCCCGCACGGACTCCCAATACTCCGCGATCTCATAGAGCAGCTCCAGGTCCAGACCGGTATCATAGGAGGTGTCCTTAAGTGCCACTACTACCATCTCCACCGCCGGCTGAGAATTCCCAAAAGCCAGGGGCACGGTGGCCGTATCGATGATATCCACACCGGCTTCGATGGCCTTTATGTAGTTCATGGGGGCCAGCCCCCCAATGTAATGGCAGTGGAGGTTGATAGGAAGGTCTATCTCCTTCTTGAATCGCTGAACCAGTTTGTACGTCCGGTAGGGTGAAAGAAGAGCGGCCATATCTTTGATACATATGGAATCAGCTCCCATCTCCACCAGTTCCAAAGCAGTCTCCACATAGTGCTCCAGGGTGTGTATGGGACTGATGGTGTAACAAACGGCCGCTTGAACATGGGCTCCAGCTTCCTTAACGGCCTCGATGGCAACTTTGAGGTTTCTCGTATCATTCAAGGCATCAAAGATGCGAAATATATCAATACCATTCTTGGCCGCGTGGTGAACGAATCTCCTCACGATATCATCGGGGTAGTGCTTATATCCGACCAGATTTTGTCCGCGCAACAGCATCTGAAGGGGGGTCTTACGCACATGGGCTTTGATTGTTCTCAACCTATCCCATGGATTTTCATCCAAGAACCGCAAGGGGGCATCGAACGTTGCTCCACCCCAAACTTCAAAAGAGTAGTAACCCACCTTGTCCATCTTTTCCAGGATAGGAACCATATCCTCCGTGCGCATGCGGGTTGCCCAGAGGGACTGGTGGGCATCTCTCAAAGTTGTATCCGTTACTCTAACGCGCTTTGGTTTCATTCTTCCTTCCCCAAGGTCTCAATCTTCAAATATTTTAATGTAATTTTTCTCGTTTGACTAGTGCCGTTACAACTTTAAGCTGGGACATTTTGTCAAGTACCGTTACAACTAATTTTTCCTGAGAAATCTAAGCTTTTGTTCAATCTGTTTATTAAAGAAGCGTTTGCTGATATTAAGCGACAAGTTGTAACGGTGCTAGCTCGCCGCATACCTTCTCTCACTTTCCACCCATCCTTGTGATGTACTCACCCGTTCGGGTGTCTACTCTAATCACATCCTTGACCTCCACGAAAAGAGGGACCTGAACCACCACTCCCGTCTCCAGAGTAGCCGGTTTGGTCCCGGCCGTGGCGGTATCCCCCTTTATTCCCGGAGGAGTGCTCACCACCTCGAGCTCGACAAAGATCGGGGTCTCCACACCGATCGCTTTCCCCTCGTACATCAAGATTTCGACGAGCATTCCTTCCTTGAGGTAATTGACGGAGTCGCCCAGCTGTTCGTGATCCAAAGAAAGCTGCTCATAGGTTTCGGAGTCCATGAAAACGTAGTGAGACCCATCGCTATAAAGATGTTGCATTTTACGATGATCCAGCCTGGCCAGTTCCACCTTCTCGCCAGCCCTGAAAGTTCTGTCCAAAACCGCCCCCGTTTTGAGGTTCTTGAGTTTTGTTCGAACGAAAGCCTGACCTTTCCCTGGCTTCACATGCTGAAAATCCAGGATGTTGAAGAGACTTCCTTCTAGATCGATGGTCATCCCGATCTTGAACTGATTCGTCGTTATCATTCTCTCCTCCTCGATCCACAATCAGATGGTTGAGCTTTAATGCAAAATGAAAATTGAAAAGTGTAAAACGGCATAGAAAAATCAAAAGTTTAAGAGCGGAGGCATAGAACAAAAAGGTCGAGAGTAAGGAGTCGGGAGTGAAAATCTTTGGACTACCGACTCCCGACTGACGACTATCAACTCATTGGCTCTAAGCTCCGAGCTC